>CAZTNL010000057.1:0-9542 GCA_964614885.1 uncultured Calditrichaceae bacterium
CGGGTTACGTTTCCGATTCATGTTCTGGCGGAACTTGGCGTCAAGACGCTGATTGTGACCAACGCAGCCGGGGGCTTAAACCGCTATTTCCGTCCCGGCGATCTGATGCTCATCGATGATCATATCAATATGATGTTCGACAACCCGCTTTTCGGCAGGAACGACGACGATTTGGGTCCTCGTTTTCCGGATATGTCAGACCCGTACTCGCGCGAGCTTATCGCACTGGCCGAAGAAGTGGGCAGGGATCTTGGCATTGCCCTGCGGAAGGGCGTGCTCGGGGCCATGAAAGGGCCGACCTACGAATCGGCGGCCGAGGTGCGCATGATGCGGCGTTTTGGCGCCGATGCCGGCACCATGTCCACCGTGCCCGAGGTGATCGCCGCCGTCTACCGCGGCTTGCGGGTTTTGGGCATTTCCTGTATTACTAATCTGGGCACCGGCATGACGGCAGAGCGCCTTAGTCATGCGGAAGTGACCGAAGTGGCCGACATGGTCCATGATCGCTTTTCCAGGCTGGTGCGTGAGATCGTCGCAAGGCTGGCGTGAATTCGAACACATGGGCAGGCAGCCACGCCGCACGGCCATGTCGTCCGCCTTCCTTGTAACCCATTTTCCTCATGAAAGTTTACATCGCCTCGGAGCGAAAACCCAAAATCGACGCTGTTGAAGTGGTCTTTTCGAAATTCAGCCGAGCGCTCGGCTGCACGAGCCCGATCGAATTCATCGCGCGTTCTGTCGATACCGCTGTCTCTGAAATGCCGCTGTCGACGGACGAATTGATGCAGGGCGCATATTTGCGGGCACAAAATCTCATGAAACTCACGGACGCTGTACCAGAGGCCGATACCTATTTTGTCGGACTCGAAGGCGGGTTTTTCCGCCCGGCTCCCGAAAAGCGGCGGACTGAGTACTTTTTGCAGAGTTGGGCCTACGTTTGCACTGCCGGGCTCGGCCACTATGGCGCCTCCGGCGCGGTTCGGGTTCCCGACGCGGTCAGGCGAGCGGTTGTGGACAACGGAATAGAGCTTGGCGCGGCCATCGATGATTTTGCCGCGGGCAATAACATTCGAAATAAGGGCGGCGCATTCAGCGTTTTCACCGGTGGCGCCCGGACGCGGCAGGCCAGTTTTGAAACGGCGCTGACCTACGCGCTGGCGCCATTTTACAATCAAACGCTTTATGGACAGGAGCGGTCCGACTTGAACCATAGCAGGAAAGCATACTCACAGTGAAACGACGCCTGGCTATTGCGCGCAAAATTCTGACCCAATTCGGTGGCAATTTCGAATTTCGTTTCACCGGCCGCTGGATGCTCTTTAGTTTTCTCATTGGTACGGTGGCCGGATTGGGCGGTGTCGCTTTTTTCTATCTGCAAGATTTTGTCGAGATGGTGTCGCTGAAGGGGCTGGCGAATTACTACCCGCCGTTGCCTGGAGGCGAGGGTGCTGCGGCGTCCGGGTTTGTGCCACCGCAGCTTTATAACTGGTGGTTTTTCATCATTCCGACCATCGGAGGACTGCTATCCGGAATCCTGGTCTACACCTGGGCGCCTGAAGCTGAAGGCCACGGCACCGACGGCGTCATCAAAGCCTTCCACCATGACCGTGGGGTCATCCGCGGCAGGGTGCCGATCATCAAAACCCTGGCATCGGCCATCACCATCGGCACGGGCGGCAGCGCCGGCCGCGAAGGCCCGATTGCACAGATCGGCGCTGGATTCGGTTCTCTGCTCGCCACCAAGCTCAAACTCAGCGATGCGGACAGACGAATTATGGTGGTCGCCGGTATGGCGGCCGGCATCGGCAGTATCTTTCGCTCTCCAATTGGCGGAGCTATCTTTGCCGTGGAAAGCCTGTACAAAGACGATATGGAAACCGAGGGCCTGGTTCCCGCAATTACCGCTTCGATCATCGGGTACTCGGTGCTGGCCTCGATTTTCGGGTGGGAGACGATTTTTCGCACCGGGGAATATGTCTTCCGCAATCCCGTGGAGCTTATTTTCTACGGAATATTTGGGCTCATTTGCGCTGTGCTGGGCATCGGTTATGTCAAGATTTTTTACGGGCTGCATGAAAAGGTCTTCGCGCCCATGCGAATTCCCCGGCACATCAAGCCTGCCATCGGCGGTCTGATGCTCGGTGTTATTGGCTTTTTCTTCCCGTACGTTCTCGGTTCGGGCTACGGCTGGATCCAGATGGCCATCGACGGGCATCTGGCGGTCAAAATTATGCTGATCGGCGCCGTGCTGAAAGTCATCGCTACTTCCTTTTCCATCGCCTCTGGCGGCAGCGGCGGCATTTTTGCGCCTTCCCTGTTCATGGGAGCAATGTTGGGCGGCGCTTTCGGCGGTTTCGCCCACACCCTTTTCCCGGATATCATCACGCAGCCGACGGCGTTCGTGCTGGTTGGCATGGCCGGTTTTTTTGCCGGCGCCGCAAACGTGCCGGTCTCGGTCACCATCATGATCACGGAAATGACCGGCAGCTACAGCCTGCTCGTGCCGCTCATCTTCACCTCCACACTGGCATTTTTTGTGGCGCGCAAGTGGAGCATTTACAGTCAGCAGCTCAAAAATCACGCCGAATCGCCGGCGCACCGGGGCGATCTCATCGTAGATATTCTCAAGGAAATTCCGGTGAAAGCGGCTTACAAAGCCACGACCGACCCGCACTATGTTCACAACAATTTGCCGGTGCAGCGCATTTTGCCCATGTTCTCGGTCCACGAAGGCGATTGTTTCCCGGTGACAAACGCGGACGGCCAAATAACCGGTCTGCTGACTATGGCCAACCTGCGGGCCGTGATCGGGGAAAACGAAATCGGTAATTTGATCCTCGCCGAAGACATCAAGACGCCCTTTGTTTCGCTGACACCGCACGAGAGCCTGCACCAGGCTCTGGGGAGATTTTTGGAAACCCGCTATGCCTCGTTGCCGGTCGTCGACGACAACGATCCCGACCGCGTCGTCGGCTTCCTGAGTTACCACGACTTGATCCGCGCCTACGACGACGCCCTGATCAAGTGGACCACCGACAAATAATCGCGCGCGGCGGTCGCTGTGCCTGCGGCCAGGCCCCACTTCACACTTTCATGGCGACGTAGTGGCCGCTGAATGTGCCGACCTCCACTCCCTGGCAGGTGAGAATGGATTGCATCTCGACCCGCGCTTTCCCCCGGCGGTCGAGAAGCTTCCGGAACTGCGGCCAGTCTGCGGCAGAGCGGAACGTGCTCGTGGAAGTGAAATCGGCGACGATCGGCTTGCTGTATTCCATCGCGCTGCGGTGGATAACGATGCGCACTTCCAGACCGAACGCCCGCAGTTTCAGGTGCAGCAGCGTCCACGCCGACATGATGGCCAGAGAGGAGGCGCTGCCGCCGAAAACCGTATCGCGGTGGTTGATATTCGGCGCTAAAGGCGCGAACAGGGTCACCGTATCATCGCTGAGATTCGTCACCTCCACCTGCATTGCGGCGGTGAGCGGAATGTGTTCGTGCAAATATCGCGTTACTTCCGGGCAGTCCTGCGTCATGTTCCCTCCTGTTTGAATCGTCAAAAGTAGGGAAACGACGGCTTACATCCAAGAAATGTCGTTGAGTTTCAGCAAATTTTGTGGTATCGTCTGTCAATGACTGACACAACCGGAAGCAGATAATGGGTACCATCCTTATTGCAGACGACATCAAGGCCGTGCGCGAGCAGTTTGCCTACGACCTGCAGCGGCAGAGCGACTTCGAGGTGCTGACGGCTGAGAACGGACGTGAAGCACTCGCCGCGCTGGCCGACGAGGAAATCGATCTGGTTATTCTCGACCTCGAAATGCCGGTTATGGACGGCCTGGAAACGCTGCGCGAAATGTCCCGCTCCGGACGGCTCGCAGAAGTGCCGGTCATTGTCTACACCGGGGTCGGCAGTTTTCAGAGCTGCGTTCAGGCCGTTCAGCTCGGAGCATACAACTTTTTCGACAAGAACGAGGTCACGGTGGAGCAACTCGTGCGCGCAGCAGAAAATGCGCTGGAGCACCGGCGGCTGAAACTGGAAAACGAACGGCTGCGCCATGCGGCCCGCCAGGACTCTCCGCTGATCGGGGAAAGTCCGGCCATGCGTGCCCTGCGCACCGAAATTGCCCGGGTGGCGAGCGTGCCGAGCAATGTGCTGGTGCGGGGCGAAAGCGGCACCGGCAAGGAGCTGGTAGCGCGCGAACTGCACCGGCAAAGCCCGCGCGCCAGGCGCCCGTTCGTTGCGGTCAACTGCGCAGCCATTCCGGCCAATCTCGTGGAAAGCGAGCTGTTCGGATTCGAAAAGGGCGCCTTCTCCGGCGCCATGCGCACAACCAAAGGAAAATTCGAGATCGCCAGCGGCGGCACGCTTTTCCTGGATGAGATCGGCGACATGCCGGTGCCGGTGCAAGCCAAACTGTTGCGCGTCCTGCAGGAAGGCGAACTGACCCGACTCGGCGGAGAAGGTCGCGTGCTCAAAATAGATGTGCGCGTCGTCACCGCCACGCATCGTGACCTGGAAGCGCTGATAGCGGCCGAGGAATTCCGCCGCGACCTCTATTACAGAATCTGTACCCATGTGATCGCTGTCCCGCCGTTGCGCGACCGGGTCGAGGATATTGAGCCACTGTGTACTTTCTTTGTCGAACGCACGTGCGAACGCTTCGGCCTGCCACGCAAGGAAATCGACAAAGAAACATTAGCGATTCTGCGCGCCTACGACTGGAGGCAAAACAACGTGCGCGAGTTGGAAAATGTCGCGGAACGCATGATCATCCACTGCCCGGGAAGCCGGCTGCTGCCGGAACACGTTCCCACCGACATTCAGGGCAGCAGCCCGGCCGGCAGCGGCAGCAGCCGCTCCTACGCGGAACTCAAACTCGACGCCGAACGCCGGATATTGCTCAACGCTCTGCTGGAGAATGGCTGGCACATCAGCAACACGGCTAAAGCGCTCGGTCTCGCCAACCACTCCAACCTGCTTAAAATGATGCGGCGGTTAGGTATAAAAAGATCTGAATAGCTTCGCGATAAGTTAAAATCGCTTGACATTTTCCCTCTGGCTCGCTACTATTGAAGAATTTTCGCCGCCCGGCGGCGTTTTTCTAAGGTAACGATTGAGGTAAGCTCTTGGCTACTACGCAAACAAAATCTGGAAATGACTGGGCCCTGATTCTTGGCGCCTCCAGCGGTTTCGGCGGCCGCACGGCTATCGAGCTGGCAAAGAACGGGTTTCACATATTCGGCGTGCATCTGGATCGCAAAGCGACGATGCCCAATGCCCAGAAGATTATCGAGGAAATCAAGAGTCACGACGGGCAGGCTGTCTTTTTCAATATTAATGCGGCCGACAAGATCAAGCGCCGGGATGTTTTGCACCGCATGACTGAAATCGTCGCAGCCGACGGCAAGGATTCGCAGGTGCGGGTCATGCTGCATTCGCTCGCTTTCGGCACCCTGAAGCAGCTGGTGCCCGACGATCCGAAAGATGCGCCGACGCAGGCGCAGATGGACATGACCCTCGATGTCATGGCCAACAGCCTGGTTTACTGGACCCAGGACCTGATGTTTTCCGGCCTGATGAAAAAGAATGGCCGCATTTTCGCCATGACCAGCTCCGGCAGCCATCGTGTCTGGACTTCTTACGGACTGGTTTCGGCGGCCAAAGCCGCGCTGGAATCGCATGTGCGGCAACTGGCCATGGAGCTTGCCCCCCGCGGCATCACCGTCAACGCCATTCAGGCGGGCGTCACCGACACACCGGCGCTGCGCAAGATTCCGGGCAACGAAGCGATGGTGGCCGAAGCCACCCGCAAGAATCCCATGGGTCGCCTCACCACCCCGGACGATGTGGCCAGGGTTATCGCCGTGCTTTCTCATGTAAACAATGATTGGATGACCGCCAACGTCATCCGCGTCGATGGTGGCGAGGATGTCGTCTCGTAAAGCGGGCATCCGCGCCAATTCAGGTCGGGCCTTCCCGGCCTCCAACCGCCCGGAGCTTTTTTGTGATGCCGGGCGCCCCAAAACGGAGACATGCCATGAGTAATGATCCTGTCTACAAATCTATTGAGTTGACCGGAACTTCGAGCAAGAGCATCGAGGATGCTGTCAACAATGCCCTGCAACGGGCAGCCGGCACCGTGCGTCGCATGGGCTGGTTCGAAATCGTGGAAACACGCGGCCGCATTGAGGAGGATCATGTCGCGCAGTGGCAGGTGACCCTCAAGGTCGGTTTTACGCTCGATTAGTTCGTCGCAGAGACACCCGTGACCGGGTGTCTCTTTTTTGCCTTATTTGCAGATATTTATATTCATAAATCCACTTACAGATGAGACGCCATGAAATGTGACTCGATTGTTCTGGTGAAACAGGTTCCCGATACCGCCAACATTTCCGGTGAGGTCATGCGGCCCGACGGCACGGTCAACCGGGCCAAACTGCCGGCTGTTTTCAATCCGGAAGACAAGGTTGCGCTGGAGCTGGCCTTGCAGGTCAAGGATAAATATGGCGGCACCGTCAGGGTGCTGACCATGGGCCCGCCGAAAGCCTCTGAGCTGTTGCGCGAGTGCCTCTACATGGGAGCGGACGAAGCGTTCCTCGTAACCGACCGCAGATTTGCTGCCGCCGATACCCTGGCCACTTCCTACGTCCTCAGCGCCGCCATCAAGAAGCTCGGTCATTACGATATCATCTTCGGCGGCCGGCAGGCTATTGACGGCGACACGGCGCAAGTCGGGCCGCAGACAGCGGAAAAACTGAAAATTCCGCAGATTACCTATGCAGAAGAAATTGTTGAACTCAAGAAAAACAAGGTGGTGGTCAAGCGCAAGATCGACGATGGCTTTGAAGTGCTCAAATGCGTGACGCCCTTGCTGATTACCGTCATTAAAGATGCTGCCACGCCGCGGCCCTTCAAGGCCAAACGCGTGATGGCCTACAAAAACGCAAAATCGCTGCTCGAACTGGAACGGATCGTCGAGTCCAATTCTCTGCTTTACGTGGATGACCTCAGGGAAGAACATCTGGCCGACGGCCTCTACATTTCGACGTTCACCATGGACGACCTGGATGTCGAGCCTGAGCGCTGTGGCCTTTCCGGTTCGCCCACGAAAGTTCACAAAGTGCAGGCGGTCGTTCTGGCAGGCGGCGAACACGAAAAAGTCGAGGCGACTAAGAGCGGCATGAGCCATCTGGTAGACCGGCTGATGGAAGATCACATTCTCGGATCATAGGAACAACGCGTCAGACAGAACCGGCAACAGTTTCGGAAAGGTCAAGATGAAAAAGAACGGAAACGAAATTTGGGTCTTCGTTGAACAGCGCTCCGGCAAACCGGCTGAGGTCAGTTTCGAGCTGCTCTCGAAAGGCAGAAAACTGGCCGATAGCCTGAACGGCACACTTAAAGCACTGGTTATCGGTCACGAAATGCAGGAGGTGGCGCAGGAAACCTTTCGCTACGGCGCCAACGAAGTGCTGCTCGTCGATGATCCCGCGCTGAAATATTACCAAACGCAGCCGTACAGCCGCACCGTCAGCGAGCTGGTACAGAAACACCAGCCGCGGGTCGTGCTCTACGGCGCCACGTTCATCGGTCGCGATATCGCGCCGCGTGTGGCATCGTTTACCCTCAGCGGCCTGACCGCCGATTGTACGGATCTGCAGATTTCAGATGTCACTTACCAGCGCAAAGAGTACCGCGACCTGCTCCTGCAGATTCGCCCGGCTTTTGGCGGCAATATCATCGCCACGATTATTACCCCGGACAACCCGGTACAAATGGCCACTGTCCGCGAAGGCGTTATGGAAAAATTGGCCTTGCCCAAACCGGTGAAGGGCAAGATTACAACTATCCCATACGAAAAGGCCGACATCGACGGGCTTATCCGGATCATCGAAAGACACCATGAGGAAAGCAAGGTCAACCTGAAGGCGGCGCCGATCATCGTTGCCGGCGGCTACGGCATGGGCACCCCGGAACGCTTCGGGGTGCTCTACAAGCTGGCGGATCTGCTCAGCGGAGAGGTTGCCGGCAGCCGCGCGGCCGTCGATGCGGGTTTTGTCAAACACGAGCGCCAGGTCGGGCAGACGGGCGTAACGGTACGGCCGAAACTCTACATCGCCTGCGGTATTTCAGGCGCGATTCAGCACCGCGCCGGCATGCAGGAATCGAAAAAAATCATCGCCATCAACACCGACCCCGAGGCGCCGATCTTCGACGTCTGCCACTACGGCGTCGTCGGCGATGCGGTCGAGGTCGTCAATAAATTCATTGAAGCCTACAAGCACAAGTTGAAATAGAGGGTGAGATGCCAAACTTTTTCACAGACAATGCAGACCTGATTTTTCAGTTTGAACATCTGGCCATCGAGGACATCGTTGAGCTTGTGGAACGCGGCTACACCGAACGCCAGAAGTACAACTACGCTCCCAAAGATTACCAGGATGCCATCGACAACTACCGGAAAGTACTGGAAATCGCCGGCGATATTTCCGGCAACTTCATCGCGCCGCGGGCAGCCGGCGTCGACCTGGAAGAGGCGCAGTTTGTCGATGGCAAGGTCGTGTATGCGCAGGGCACGCGCGAAGCCCTCGACCAGCTTGCCCAGGCCGAGCTGATGGGCATGACGCTGCCGCGCCAGTACGGCGGCCTCAATTTTCCCACCACGATCTACATGATGGCCATCGAGATGATCTCCCGGGCCGATGCTTCTCTCATGAATATCTTCGGCCTGCAGGATATCGGCGAAACCATCAACAAATTCGGCGACGAAGACCAGCGCGCCGAGTTTCTGCCGCGGCTCGCCGCCGGCGAACACACCGGTGCCATGGCGTTGACCGAACCGGATGCCGGCTCCGATTTGCAAGCGGTGAAACTTCAGGCGCAGCAGGACCCCAACGGCGTCTGGCATCTGCACGGGGTCAAGCGGTTTATCACCAACGGCTGCGGTGAAGTTCTGCTGGTGCTGGCGCGTTCGGAGCCGGGCACCAAAGACGGACGCGGACTCAGCCTCTTCGCCTGCTACGGCGACGATTCGGTAGTCGTGCGCAGAATTGAGCACAAACTCGGCATTCACGGCTCGCCCACCTGCGAGCTGCAATTCAACGGCACGCCGGCGCAACTGGTCGGAAAGCGCAAGTTCGGCCTGATCAAATATGTCATGGATTTGATGAACGGCGCGCGTCTGGGAATTTCGGCGCAGGCGCTGGGAATCGCTCAGGCCGGCTACGAGGAAGCGCTGAAATATGCAAAAGAGCGCGAGCAATTCGGTAAGCGCATTTATGAAATTCCCGCCGTGACCAACATCCTGCTCGACATGCGCATCGCGCTCGAAAGCAATCGTTCCCTGCTCTACTCCACCGCAAAGTGGGTCGACCGCAAGCACAAACTGGAGGAACGCATCGAAGAATTGAAAGCCGCCGGCAAGTCCTTTTCCGAAGAGATGGCACAATTCAAGGCCGCGTCGAAAATTGCGGCGCTGCTCACGCCGATGACCAAGTACGCGCTGACGGAATCGTCAAACCGGATTTGTTACGATTCG
>CAZTNL010000058.1:0-1745 GCA_964614885.1 uncultured Calditrichaceae bacterium
CGGGATCTGGTGGAGTGGGGGCCCGGCGCGCGGGGCAACCTGCTGCTTTCGCGCAACTCAAACTATTACGACATGATCAAGATGACGTTCCGGTACAAGCGCGTCCGCTTCGAGTATCTGCATGCCTTCCTCAACGCCGACAATTCGAAATACCTCGTCGCTCACCGGTTGGAGTTTCAGCCCACGCGCAATCTTCAGCTCTCGGTTTCAGAATCGGTGGTCTACGGCGAACGCAGCGTGGAACCGCTCTACCTCAACCCCTTCGTTCCCATCATCATTGCCGAGCGCCACCTGGGCAACAAGGATAACAATATGGTCGCATTCGACGGCGCTCTTTTCTTGCCGTCGAAACGGCTGAAATTATACGGTGAGGTGCTGTTCGACGACTTTAGTTTTGCCAGCAGTATTTTCGGAAGCTGGGTCAACAAGTGGGGCGTGCTCGTCGGCGGCCACTGGGTTGACCTTTTCGGTCTTGAAAATACGGAATTTCGCTTCGAAGCTGTCCGGATTCAACCGTTCGTCTACTCGCACCGCAAGCCGCGAAACACCTATTCGAATTACACCAACGCTCTCGGGCATTGGCTGGGGCCCGACGCGGACGACTGGTTTTTCGAAGTCACCCACCGGCCGCTTAGAACCGTGAAACTGAGCCTCTCCTGGGAGCAGCGCCGGCGGGGGCAAAACGATATTCAATTCGGGACCCGGCCGGTTGATGCCAGGACGCGGTTTCTCGGTGGAGTTGTGGAACGGAACCGTTACTACGGCGCGCAGGTGGAGTGGCAGCCCGTGCGCGACCTGTTTTTGACAGCGGATTACCACTTCATCCAGTCGAACGACCTGCACCGCAGCGACGGCCTCAGCCAATCGAACCACCGCCTTTTCCTCAAGGCCGCTTTGAACTACTGACCTTGGTGCGCCTGCGAAGGCACACTCTCCTCCGAGAAAATCAAGCAGGCGGTTCCGGCTGCCGGAAGCTATTTCATGAATTGCCGGTATTTCTGCCGGATATGGTCGGGGTAGCCGCCGGTTCCGTTCAGACGTTGAATGGATACGATGCGGTTTTCTTCAAGATTGATGTGGATTTTGTAGTTCTGATTCTCCACCTGTTCCACGAGAATGGCCTGGCAGTTTGGAGTGAAGAATTCAATTTTGAGGTGATCCGGGTTGAGACCAAAGCGGTTGGCGACGTCGACGAGGGCTTTTTTGAACTTCTTGTACTGCGGCAGTTTGAATTCCATCAAGCGTTTTCTCCATACTGTGATTCCACGCATCCAATCTTGATGTAACCGCTACGATGTGGGAATGCGGATCTTGTGACTTGAAGGGGCAGGTGACGACTGACAGAAACAACAGAGGGCAAGAGCATTACCTCCAAGACTATTAAATTGTTACTACAAAGTCAACAACAATATCGTCGAGTTTATTACAATTATGAGAGAAATAGGCGGATTTCTACAAATAGCCGAGGGCGGCGCGAAAGCGGGCGATTTGATGGGCGAGATTCTGCGCCAGCAGGATACTCCGGATGACTGCAACGCCGTGGGCGCCTGCGGCGACGCACTGTCCGGCCAGGTCAGGCTCGATGCCACCGACCGCGAAAACCGGAAGCCGGGTAGCGCGGGCTGCCTCTTTAAGACCATCAAGACCCTGAGGTGGACCATATTTCCGTTTGGAAGGCGTGGAGAAGACCGGACCGAACAGGACAAAGTCGCACCCTTCGCGTTCGGCGGCCTCAATCTCGCCGA
>CAZTNL010000058.1:1845-8005 GCA_964614885.1 uncultured Calditrichaceae bacterium
GGACCGAACAGGACAAAGTCGCACCCTTCGCGTTCGGCGGCCTCAATCTCGCCGATGGAGTGCGTCGAGAGGCCGATCAGCGCTGCCGGTCCGAGCACATCTCTTGCCGCTGCGCAGGGCAAACTATGCCGGCTCAGTTGCACGCCGTCGGCCTGAACGGCTTTGGCCACGTCGACACGGCCGTTGATGAAAAGTCTGGTCCTGCCAGGTGGGCATATCTTTCTCGCGCGTTGTGCCAACTCGAAGAGCGCCCGCGCCGGCAGATCTTTTTCGCGGAGCTGGATGGCTTTGACCCCGGCCAGGCACGATTGCCGAAGAGGTTCGAGGGGGTCCGATTCCGGATGCAGGTGCCGGTCCGAAATCACATACAGTTTGAAATCGACGCCGCCGGGTGGGCGTTTTTGTTGCGCTTGCATTCGGATTGCGCGGCGCCGGTCAGGCCGTTCGGCGGGCCGGCGCGTCAATGGCAGAACGTACGGCTTTGGCGAGCTGCTGTTGGCGCACCGGTTTGGGGATGAAGGTGTGCGCTCCCAGATTTAACGCTTCCTGCACCCGCTGCGACATAGCAAATCCCGACATGATAATCGCCCTCTGTTTTGGGCGAAAATCGAGTATTCGGCGGAAAGTCTCCGTGCCATCGATTTCGTCTTCCAACACCATGTCCAGTATGAGCAGGTCGTAAGGTACCCTCATGGCCATGGCCACGGCTGCCATGCCTGAAGAGGAGCGATCGACGGCGTAGCCGAGACGCTTGAGCAGCTCGGTAATCACGGTGCTTTGGATCGCGTCGTCATCGACAACGAGGATTCTCTCGCCTCCGGAACCGGCTGCTGCGCCGCTGTCGCCGTTAGCCTTTGCCCCATCATGTGTAACAGGAAAATACAGGGAAAACGTCGTGCCGTGACCGGGTCTGGAGTCGAGTGCAATGTAGCCGCCATGATCTTCGACAACGCCGTGGACGATGCTGAGCCCGAGCCCCGACCCCCGGATCTTGTCCATCTTCTTGGTGGTGAAGAAGGGCTCGAAAATACGATCGCTGATTCTCGGATCGATGCCGCTGCCATCATCGCTGATGCTCAACTGAACGTAGATGCCGGGCGGCACCGTCTGCAAGCGGTGAAGCGGCTGCTCGATTTCCAGCATTTCGGTTCGGAGCGTCAGCGATCCGTTCCCGTTCATCGCTTCGACCCCATTGTTGAGCAGATTGGTGATTGCGCGTGTCAGTTGCGCCGCACCCCCGCTGATCGGCGGCAGGTTGGGCGTGAGCTCGGAAACGACCTCGATGGTCGCCGGAAAGTCCTTCGAAGAAAGAACGGTTTGCACCAGTTCGTTCACATCGAGCGGTTCCATGTTGTAGTGCCCCCGCCGACCCAGCGCGAGGAGCTGCTGGTTGATTTCTGCAATCTTCAGCGCCGCCGCTTCTATTTCATCGACGAGAGAGTCTACCGGTTTTCCCGCGGCCAGATCTTCGCGAACCAGCGCCGGGTAGGCCGTCAGAGGCGCCAGCAGGTTGTTGAAGTCGTGCGCAATTTGCCCCGCGACTCTGCCGGCCGATTCGAGGCGGTGGGCTCTGGCGACTTTTTCCTGCAGGATTCGTTTTTCCGTAATGTCGCGGCAGGCCGCCTGGATGGCGTTGACCCGATCCTGTTCGTTGCGCACGAGCGACAGTTCGGTGCCGCACCAGATTTCCTCTCCGGCGCGGTTGATAAACCGAATCTCATCCGGTTGCCGGACCGAATTGTGGTGCAGCACCGACCGAACGATCTCGATGGCGGCAGGGACATCATCCGGGTGCATGTAGTCGGTGATAATCGAGCCGAGGAGTTCCTCTCTTTTGTATCCGAGCAACTCCGTGCCTTTTTCATTGATGTCCAGAATTTTGCCGCTGGGTTCAAACAGAAAATACATATCCGGCGCATTGTTGAACAATTCCTGGAACCGCTCTTTGCTTCGACGGAGCTCCTGCTCTGCGTTGAACCGCTCCAGCGCGAAAGCGACCTGGCCGGCGATGTTTTGTGCCAGCTGGATGTCTTCTTCGGCGAATGTTTGAGGGGTTTCGTAATAGAGCATGAATTTCCCGTGAAGATTCCGGCGGTAGAGCAGCGGGATAAAGGCAATTGCATGGATGTTTTCTTCGAGAATCGGTATCCTCAGGTCGCCGAGGCGTTCGTGGAGTTCGACATCTCCGACCAGAACAGGCGTGGGAAACGGGTCATCTTTGTCCCATGGGGAATGGCCGTCTACCTCGGAGCGATAGTGGCTGGAAATCCCGCGCCATGCCTTGAAGCGCATGTCGCCGTTTTCATCTGTTACCAGCACGGCCGCTCGTTCCACGCCCAACCCCTGTCTCAGGCTTTCCAGAGCGGCCTCGTAAATATCTTCAATATTTTCAGCGTGGCCAACCGATTCATACAGTTTGTTGAGCGTTTGCAGTTGCCGGAACTGGCGCCGTTCCTTCTGTTCGTGTCGCTTTCGTTCTATCTCCGCGCCGGCCCTTGCGGCAAATATCTTCAATACCGACAGCGATCTGTCATGATATCTGAAGGTCTCGTCGTCGATGACGGCCATGTGCCCGATGACGATCTTTCGCGAATCGAACAAGGGGACGCCGACATAACCGTTGGCATCCAGGTCTATCAGGTCCCCGTCGTTCGGAAATAACGATTGCACACCTGCCTCATAGTAACAATCCTCGCCGGCAATGACTTTCTCGCATGGCGTGCCCTTCAGGTCATACTCGTACAGATCTCTGAATTTGTCCCGGCCCCAGAATGCGAGGGTTCGCACGCGCGTATTGGCCGGCGAGATGCACTCGCTGATGATGGCGTGCGGCGCCTGCAGAGCCACGGCTAGGTGGCGTGCCAGCGACTTGAAAAAGTCATCGCCCGTCAAAGGCGATGTGCCCTGCGCAATCGTTCTTAGCGCGTCTTCGGTTTGCTTGCGTTCGGTGACATCTCTCAGAACGCCGGCGTAATCAACATTGCCCGCGTCGGAATCAGATACTTCCAGCGCCCGCTCCTCGACCCATATTTCGCTGCCATCCTTTTTGCGCAAGTGCGACAACGAAGTCGCGCCGCTGCGGCTATGATAATTCTCGATGGCCGCGTCCCGCTCACTCGGGTCGAAATAGAGGTCTTTGGCGATGTCCAACGCCAGAAGCTCCTCCGGGTTTTCGTAGCCGAGCATCTTGACCAGGGCAGGGTTCACCGTGACAAACTTGCCGGAACGCGTGGAGCGGAAAATTCCGTCCGGCAGTTTTTCGACCAGGGAGCGATAGCGGCTTTCGCTCGCTTTTAGCGCCGCTTCTGTTTCCCTGCGCGCGCTTGCGTCCAGCAGGACGCCTTCGTAGTACCGGGCGTGGCCGGTTTCGTCGCGGGCGATGTGTCCGTGCTCCTCAACCCAAAGTTCCTCACCTGTTTTTTTTCTGACCCGGAATACGACTGAGCCGTCGGAGCTGAGCCGCATTTTTTCCTGCATCTCCTCGCGTTCCGAAGGGCTAAAGTAGATATCTTTGGTGATGTCCTGCCGCATCAGCTCCTCGACGCTCTCGTAACCAAGTAGATTGGCGAGCGCCTGATTGGCAAATATAAAGCGGCCGTCGGAGGTCGAGTGGTAAATGCCGACGGGGATATCATTCAGGAATCTGTAGAACGCAGACGCCTCCTGCCCGTCATCTGCTTCCCGGCGAAGCCGGGCTACCTCGGCCTCGAGTTCGGCGTTCCTTGCCTGCACGGCTTCGATTTTCTCGCTCATGGTCTTTGGATTAAACTGTTTTTGCATGAAACCAGCACGGCCCGCCGGCCAGGACGCAGGAGCGTCGTCCGGAGGGACATTGATGGTGAAAACTGGACGAGTAACGTTACAACTACGACTGAATACTACGGAACAATGTTCTGACGAACGATTCCTTCCAGTGGACTGGAGGCGCTGGCGTAGAGCTTCTTCTGGATCCGGCCGGCCTCGTAGGCGAGACGCCCTGCTTCAACGGCTTTGCGCATGGCCTCGGCCATCTTGATCGGATCGTCGGCGCAGGCGATACCGGTGTTCATCAACACAGCGTCGCAGCCGAGTTCCATGGCCACAGCCGCATCCGAGGCGGTGCCGACGCCGGCATCGACGATTACCGGAATGTCCATTTGTTCTACAATAATGCGTAAGCTGTAAGGATTACAGATTCCAAGTCCCGAACCAATTGGCGCGCCGAGCGGCATGACCGCGGCGCACCCCAGGTCTCGGAGTTTTTTGCAGAGGACGACGTCATCGCCGGTGTAGGGCAGAACGACGAAATCCTGTTTGACAAGCTCGGCGGCAGCCTGCAGGAGCGCTTCGTTGTCGGGGTAGAGTGTTTTTTCATCGCCGATAACTTCGAGCTTGACCACGTTGGTGTTGAGGGCCTCGCGCGCGAGTTGGCAGGTGAGAATGGCGTCGTTGGCGGTGTAGCAGCCGGCGGTATTGGGCAGAAGGTCGATCTTGTCGCGGTCGATGTGGGCCAGTAGCGATTCGCCTGACTTGTCGTTCAGGTCGATACGCCGGATGGCGACCGTGACCATCTGTGTGCCGCTAACCTCGTGCGCCCGGCGCATGGTTTGGTTGTCGGGATACTTGCCCGTTCCAATAATGAGCCGGGATGTATATTTCTTGTTGCCGATTTTCAAATCTGTTCTCATCGAATAAGACAGGCGGGGAAGCCGGTCATCCGCCGGCGGTTGCACGGATTATTTCCAGCTCGTCGCCATTTTCCAGTTGGGTGCTCTCGAAGGTGTGTTGCGGTACTACCGCATAGTTGAGGGCTACGGCGATGCCCTGCTCGCGGCGAATCCTCAGTGATTCCAGCACCTCGGCGACGGTCGGTCTGCCGTCAAAATCGTGTTGTCTTCCGTTGATAGTGACCGTCATCGAACTCCGCCTTCAAATTCCTGCTGAATATAAAAACAAATGCCTATCGATGCAAGAACAATTAAGGTTGAACCGTCGGCGTGGAGCAGTTTCCGCATTTTCACGGACTGAAAACGCTTTTGTTGCCGCTGCCGGAAAATTATCGTATCTTCAGACATGGAAAAATTTGAGCACTACGACGTCATTATTGTCGGGGCGGGCCCGGCAGGGGCTTGCACTGCCGCCGCGATTTCGCCCGCGCGAACCGGGAAACGGGTTCTGCTGCTGGAAGGCAAGAAGCGGGTCGGACTGCCCATGCAATGTGGCGAAGCCATCCCCACCTACGAGGAGCTGCTGAGCATTTTTCCGCAGGCCGGCTGCCCGGAGCTCTACGACCTGCCTTCCGATGTTTACGCCGGCACTATCGCAGGGATCAAGTTCAGATCACCTTCCGGCAGGACGTATGTGGCCGACCTGAAGGGGCAGATGATGCACCGCGAACGCCTGGACCAACACCTCTTTGACCGTGCGGTCGCTGCCGGCGTCGAGTACCGCCTGGGAGAGCGTGTGCACACGGTGCGTGAGCATGAAATCGAAACCGCTGCCGGCCGCTATAGCGCCGATATCGTTATCGGTGCGGACGGCGTCTATTCATTGGTGTCGGCTGCGACGCCCGCATTTTCTCCGAACCGGGATATCTGTCCGTGCGCGCTTGTTCTGGCCAAAGGGGACTTTTACTCCGAATATATCGAACTCTGGTTTGAAAGCCGGTTTCCGGGCGGCTATTTCTGGCTGTTTCCGAAGAACCGTGTCGGAGAGGCCAACATCGGGTTGGGCATGCGCGGCCCAAAAAATGTCCGCCAGCTTCTGGACCGGGTGATTGCTGAAATACGAGACCACTACGGCCTGGAGATCATCGGGAAGAGCGGCGGCGCAGTTCCGCTGGGCGGCCTGAAAGAGGTCGTCGTGCACCGCCATTTCGCGCTGGTTGGTGACGCCGCCGGTATGGTTTTTCCGACAAACGGCGGCGGAACCGGACTTGCCATGATGGCCGGCAAATGGCTGGGCGAGATAATCGCTGCGGATCAGCCCCTTTCGCTTTATGAACGCAAGGTCAACGACATCCTGCGTCCCGTGTTGCAACGATCTCTGAGGACTCGCAGGCAGATGGATTTTTTCCGAAAAAGTGAACGCGCATTCGAGGCGCTCATGTGGCTTGCCAACCTCAGAGGTTGGCGAAACTTCATAATTGGTTAATCTTCATCCTGAAGCTTTGCAGGTATAC
>CAZTNL010000058.1:8105-9530 GCA_964614885.1 uncultured Calditrichaceae bacterium
AAACAAGATGAGTTGTACTGTTGCTACGCTGAATTTTGGGGGATTCGCCGGGCCGATGCCGGTGGTGCCTCCCCGGTTCCGGGCAGAAAAAAAGCTCGCCACAGTTTTGACGAGCTTTTCTTCTTTGGAGGTGGTGGATTTCCCTATACTCACCATTGGCGATGCGTCATTTTTACAGCATGACTACTGTTCCCGGACACATAGTAGGCAAACCGTTACTTATTGTCAAGATATTCGACAAAAACTTAAAGAACGTTATCGTAATCGTATAGATATTACATAAATGCAGCTCGACGACTTCAAAATAGGCCCTTTCAAGTTTCGCGACCCGTTCGGCCAGACATTTTCCGCCGAGCAGCGGGAATCGGGGCAGGTCTGTGATATCACGATTCTACATCCAGCCCTGGCCGACATTCCGGAATTCCGGCAGGCCTTTCGCGAAGATGCTGAGGCGGCCGCCAGGTTGAGCAGTCCGAACCTTGTGCGGGTTGTCGGCTCCGGAGCTGCGCCCGGCGGTGATTTTTTGGTGTGTGAGTCTGGCGGGCTGACTTCGTTCATGGACTTGCTGGCAGAGCACCGTTTCTTTTCGATTCCGGCCACGGTTTCTTTTATTCAGACGCTGGCCTCCTCCACCCGTTCGGTTCATATCGAAGGACTCGTTCACGGAGCGCTTTCGCCGCATTTTATTATGACCGACAGCCAGTTCAGTCGAGTCCGGATTTCTCGCTGCGGCTTCGAGCGGTCGCTGCGTTTACTTATTGAAAGAAACGAAGCCTCGCTTTCCGGCGCAACTCCCTATTTCTCTCCGGAAATTATGACGCCACGGGTTGGACTGTCGCGCCAGAGCGACATTTTCTCAATAGGCGTACTTTTTTACCAGTTGCTGGTCGGCCGGCTTCCCTGGCCGGAAAACCCGGAGAAAGAGGGGTACGATCCGTACTCACGGCTTGGCGTCGTGCCGCCCAGCCTGCAGCGTATCGAAATTCCGGACACCATCGATGAAGTGATCCTGCGGGCCCTGGAGCCGGAGATTGAGGACAGATGGGCCAATCTGAGCTCATTTATCAAAGCGCTCTCCGAGGTCCAGGCCGGCCTGATGGCCTCCTTTACACCCACGTCTGCACTGATTTTGCAACCTGATCTCGATAACGGCCAGACGGTTCCGCCTGAGCTGCCTCTGGCCGATTCGGAAAAGACGCCAGCATCCGTAAACGGCTGGCCCGGACCGGATGATTTGCATAGGCAGCCGGTTGCCTTCGCGCCAGACACGCCGATGATCGAGCCTCCATTCGTCGAGACGGAGCCGGCCGTGGGGCCCGGTGAAGCCAGGGCCGAACAACGCGATGTGCCGGAGCAGTTCGCCGGCGGGCCGAGGCCGACAGAGTCTGCTGCAGGGGCACTGCACCGGGAGCCAGAGCGGACTCC
>CAZTNL010000059.1:0-3117 GCA_964614885.1 uncultured Calditrichaceae bacterium
GGTTCGTGCGGGAGCAGGGTGGGGGAGCGCCTCGCGGGAGCCCAGGTAGCTCTCATACAGCCTGCGAAAAGCTTTCCGGTGTTGGTCATACCGCCGCACGAACTGTTCCCCGGCTCGTTTTCCCTGAAACCCGAGTCTGCGCGCAAGGTAATTGAGCGCGCCCGGCGACTCTGGCAATTGGTGTGTCTGCCGGTAGTGCATGATCTGCAGATGGTGCTCCACCGAACGCAGAAAAATGTACCCATCGGCGGCGGTGCGGTAGTCCTCCGCGGAAAGAATTTTGCAGGCAGCCAGCCGGGCCAGCCCGTCGAGGGTGTTGCGGCTGTGCACCTCCGGGCGATTTTTTCCGTTCACCAACTGCAGAAATTGCGTTACGAACTCGACATCCCGAATGGAGCCGGCCCCGGATTTGACTTCTCCCCATCCTTTGCCGCGACGGTTGAGATTGGTCTCGATGTTGGCCTTCATTCGCTGGATCTCCTCACGCAACGTTTCCGCGGGCAAATCCAGGATGTAAGGCCGGATGCGTTGCAAGAATTCAATTCCCAGCACGCCGTCGCCGGCAACCACGCGCGCCCGGTACATGGCCTGTTTTTCCCACACCTGCGCTCTGTCCCGCAGGTAAATCAGATGCTCGTCGATTGAAGGGGTCAGGGTGCCGACTTTGCCCCAGGGCCGGAGTCGCATATCAACCCGGTAAAGAAAGCCTTCCGGAGTCGTACGCGTGAGTAGTCGAATCAAGTCGCGGCCGAGCTTCTGTGCGTCCTGCGACTGCTCCCGGGCCAGAAAGAGGAGATCGATATCCGAGCTGTAGTTGAGTTCACGCCCGCCCAGCTTTCCGACGGCCAGCACCGTGAACCCGTCCAGCTTCAGTCCGTTTCGATGGGCTGCCAATTCTAGGCAGATCTGAATGAGCGCCCGCGCCAGGTTGGTCAGTTGCGACGTGACCGCCTGCAGGTCGAGCGCTGCGAGGAGATCTCCGCTGCCGATTCGCAATAGCTCGTGGTGCTGGTAGCTCCAGAGAGCAGACAGTTTCCCTTCAATCGTTTCTTTGTCTTGAATCGCGTCTCTTGCCTCGCTGCCGAAACGCTGGCGACTCTTGACCAGCAGCAGGTACTTGGGATCTTTGAGTCGCTCAATATGTCCGGGGTTACGCAACAGGATGTCAGTGAGGAACTGGCTGCCGGAGAACAGGATGGCCAGGAGTTCAAGGAGGCGCCGGTCCTCGTCCAGCAAAAGAATCAGGTCGGCAGAGCTTCCGAGAGCCGTGGAAAAATGTTCGAAGTTCAGGAGGGAGCGATCGGGATCGGCCGATTCAGCAATGGCCCGGAGGAACCCTGGCAGAAAACGCGCTGCTTCGGCTTGAGCCGGCTCGGCCGCGAACATTCTTCGCAGACATCTGGCAGCCGACCGGCAGTCGGAAAAAGCGTATGGCGCCAGTAGTGTCGCTACGGCCTCGTCTGTACCGGCTGGACCGGATACTGCGGCCCAGAGATCTTCAGCTTTTTTTGGTGACATGAGAAAACTTACAAAAAGCAGGGCAGAGATGCAACGTCTCCGGTCCGGGTTGACAGACGACGGCTGCGACGCGGAACAGAAACGCCCCGACGCGTTCAATGTCGCGTGCGGGGCGTCGCCGTTGGCTGGTCAAATGTCGTAGTAGAGCGTAAACTCGTATGGATGCGGACGGAGGCGCATGGGGTTCACTTCTTTTTCACGTTTGTACTCAACCCACGTTTCTATGACATCTTCGGTAAAAACGTCTCCTTTGAGAAGGAACTCGTGGTCCTGTTCCAGCGCATCGAGCGCTTCGGCCAGAGATGCCGGAGTCGAGGGCACATCGGCGAGCTCCTCCGGCGACAGGTCGTAGATGTCTTTATCGAGAGGTTCTCCGGGATCGATTTTGTTTGTGATGCCGTCGAGCCCGGCCATCAGCATGGCGCTGAAGGCGAGGTAGGGGTTGCAACTCGGGTCCGGGCAACGAAACTCGATACGCTTCGCCTTGGGACTGTCGGAGTAGACCGGAATGCGGCAGGCTGCACTGCGGTTTCTGCGCGAGTAAGCCAGATTGACCGGCGCTTCGTATCCGGGAACGAGTCGCTTGAAAGAATTGGTCGTCGGATTCGTCAGTGCAATCAGGGCCGGAGCGTGTTTGAGAATGCCGCCGATATAATAAAGCGCCATGTCGCTCAGCCCGGCGTATCCGGAGCCGGCAAACAGCGGTTTCTCGTCCTTCCACAGGCTCTGGTGCACGTGCATTCCCGAACCGTTATCGTTGAACAATGGCTTTGGCATGAACGTCACGGTCTTGCCGTGTTTGCGCGCTGTGTTCTTGACGATATACTTGTAGAGTTGCAACTTGTCGGCCGTGTCGACCAGCGCCCCAAACTTGAGATCTATTTCCGATTGTCCGCCGGTCGCCACTTCATGATGGTGGCATTCGACGTCCAGGCCGCACGCCTCCATGGTGAGGATCATCTCGCTCCGAATATCGTGGTAGGCATCTGAGGGCGGTACGGGAAAGTAGCCTTCCTTATATCGCGGTTTGTAACCCAGATTCGGGCCTTCTTCCCGGCCCGAGTTCCAGCAGCCCTCCTCGGAATCCACAAAGTAGAAACTCGAATGCTCGTTTTGCGCGAAACGAATGTCGTCAAAAATGAAGAACTCTGCCTCCGGCCCAAAATAGACCTGGTCGGCCATACCGCTGGTCCTGACGTAAGCCTCGGCCTTCTGGGCGATGTTACGCGGACAACGCGAATACTTTTCTCTGGTCAGCGGATCGTGCACATCACAAATCAGGCTTAGGGTCGCCGGTTTCATGAAGGGATCGATCATGGCCGTATTCGGATCGGGAATGACGATCATGTCGCTTTCATTGATCGCCTTCCAGCCTCGGATGCTGGAACCGTCGAATCCGAAACCCTCTTCGAAAAGATCTCCTTTCAGAAGAGAGATAGGGGTGGAAAAGTGCTGCCACAGACCGGGGAAATCCATGAATTTCAAATCGAGTATTTTCGCGTCATGCTTTTTGGCGAGATCCACAACATCCGCAAATGTCTTACCCATGTCATTCATCCTTCTTTTTGCTTTGAACGCCCATTTCCTTAAAAATATTAA
>CAZTNL010000059.1:3217-9485 GCA_964614885.1 uncultured Calditrichaceae bacterium
CCATGTCATTCATCCTTCTTTTTGCTTTGAACGCCCATTTCCTTAAAAATATTAATGAATATAGGCTATTTATTTAAAAAATCAAGTAAAATTAATCAAATGTCATAAGTTTTATTGTTAAAATCGAGTCGAACTGCGGATATGAGTTTTTGTTGGGATTTGTCGTTTGCCTTTGTACATTCCGTCTATGTCAATTGAAGGAAGAGAGGTGAACAGGATGATAAAACCCCCCAGTCCAGACGAATCGGCGGATTACTACCAGCCCTATATTGCCGAGTTGCCGCCAGAAGATATTCTCGCCGTATTAAGCTCCCAAAAAACCGAGACGCTGAGTTTGTTCGGGTCGCTGAGCGAAGCACAGGGCCAGTTGAGGTACGCCGCGGGGAAATGGAGCATGAAAGAGGTGCTGGGGCATTTGGTGGATACGGAGCTGCTTTTCTGCTACCGCGCCATGTGTTTCGCCCGGGGGGACTCCGGACCGCTGCCGTCGATGGATGAGAACGCTTACGTCGCGAGCGCGGCCTTTGACCTCCGGTCCCTTGCCAACCTTGCCCAACAGTACAGCGGCCAAAGGCAGGCAACCATCTCATTTTTTAGCAGTCTCGACGAAACCGCTCTTCTAAGGAGAGGCGTGGCCAGCGGCTGCACATTTACAGTCCGCGCCATCGTTCACATTATCGGTGGGCATGAACGACACCATCTGAACATCTTGAAAGAACGCTACCTCGGACAGTGATCAACTTTTCTGATAAGCCTTTTTTGCGGCAAGCTCCGGTGGCCGATACCGTTTATGTGTAGGAGGTCGCTCTTTATCGTCTGTCTGGTTATCCCTGCACTGGTGCTCAACTGTGGTGAGGAGTCCACGCCGGTGACCTTTGACCAGCGCCAGCAAATGCTGATGCTGCGTGAAACGCTCAAGTCCGAATTGGGCGAGAGCTACTATGCCTCCCTGCCAGAGGCTACGGCGGATCAGCTCGCGCGCGGCGCCGAGCTGTTTCCAAAACTGTGCGCCCCGTGCCACGGCGGGCGCGGCGACGGCGCCGGACACAACGCCGAAGCGATTATCGGCAAACCGACCAACTTCACCGATCCGGCGCAGGCAAAATTCTTTTCAGAGCGGGCCCGCCTGTACATTATTGAATACGGCGCGCCGGGGACGGCGATGGTCGGATGGGGGAAGGTGTTGCCAAAGAGTGATATCGTGTCTTTGTATCTCTACGTCAGATCCTTAATTAAACAAGAATAAGGGAGACAACATGCTGCCGGTCAATCGGTTCATCCAACGCATCTCACCGCTCCTCCTGCTCCTTGCTTTCTTGCCCGGATGCCGGCAGGACACCACTTTTCTCGGCGCGCAGATTCCAGACAGGACTTTTGTGGACTTTACGCTGACCGATCAGGCGGGACGGCCATTCACTTTGAGCGCTCACCTGGATAAGCCTACCCTGATGTTCTTTGGCTACACCTTCTGTCCCGATGTCTGCCCGCTCACCTTGTCCAACTGGCGAAAAATCGAAACGGCTCTGGGGCCCAACGCCGACCGGGTTAACTTTGTTTATGTGTCGGTCGATCCGGAGCGCGACACGCCGGCGCAAATGAAAAATCACCTGGCTACCTTCAGCAGTCGCTTCGTCGGGTTGACCGGAAACCGGGAAGCGCTACAGGCGGTGTACGCGGCCTTCGGAGTCTATCGGGAAAAGGTCAAGATTGCCGAAAATGCAACCGGCTATTTGATGACACACACCTCCTCCATGTACCTGCTCGACAAATCCGGCGTCTGGCGGCTGCAACATGCAAACGATGCAAAGCCAGAAGATGTGGCGCATGATTTGCGTTTGTTGCTGAAACAGGAGAACGTGCATTGAACGAGAAAAAAAGTTGGCAGCGGCCAAAGATATTTCATGCCATGGGAGCGGTCATCCTTGTTTCGCTCACGTTTTCGTGCCAGCGCTCGCCTGAGGGTATTTCTGTTGAAGACGCATGGTCGATGCCCGTGCATGTCGACGCCTCGGCCGGAGCCAGCAACGGTGTCGTTTATCTGACCATCCGGAACGGCGGCGGCGAAAGAGACCGGCTCATGGCCATTGAAACGGATGTTTGCGAATCGGCCCAAATTCACAGAACGACGATGGAGCACGATCGAATGATGATGCAGCCGCTGGACGCTCCGGTCGAGATTGCCGCCGGAGGAGCGCTACAATTTCAGCCGCGAGGTTTGCATATCATGCTGATAGGCCTCAGGCGCTCGCTGGTCCCCGGGGAGCGCATCCGGCTTGTCCTGCATTTTGAAAAGGCCGGGAACGTGGAGGCCTTCAGCCAGGTTCGAAATCCATGACGCCGCGCCCCGGTTCTCTCCCAACGCCTCCTTTGACCAGGGCAAATTGCATGCGTTCAAAGAGCTTGACATTTGCGGCATCATGGTATAAATTGCTTCACTTTTTTTGAATGGGAGACCACATGGCTAAGACTGAAAACAACGTTGAGCAGGTCATCGATGCTCTGGAAGCGGCTTACCCGGGGGCAAGACAGGAACTGAATTTCTCCAGCCCTTTCGAATTGCTTATCGCCACCATTCTCGCGGCTCAGTGCACGGATGCCCGGGTAAACGAGGTGACTGAGAATCTCTTCCAAAAATATCCGGATCCGGCAGCGTTTGTCGCTATAGATCCGGAAGAATTACAAGAGGATATTCGAAAAATCACTTTTTATCGTAACAAAACGAAGGGCATTCAATCCGCCTGCCGGATGTTGCTCGACGAGTTTGGCGGCGAGGTGCCCGAAGATGTCGATTCGCTGGTGAGGCTGCCGTACGTTGGCCGCAAGACCGCGAATATCGTCCGCGCCAACGCCATGGGAATCGCCGCCATCGGCGTGGACACGCACACCATCCGCGTGCCGAACCGGCTCGGGTGGGTGACCGGGAAAGACCCGGACAAAATAGAAAAAACTCTTTGCGAACTCATCCCTCAGGAAAGGTGGCATCGCGCCAACCTTCTCATCCAGTGGCACGGACGCTACACCTGCAAGGCCAAGAAACCCAAATGCACTGAGTGTCCAGTTTATCACCTGTGTTCGTGGGAAGACAAGGTTTGAACGCCGCCGCAAGCCCCGATGGAGAATTGGCGTGACTTTTGCTGAAGGGCCGGACCGTTGAGTCGCCACGCCGCCGGAAGCGGCGGGGACAGGCGACCACAAAACCGAAGCAGAGCGAGCGCTTTGGCCTGTCGGCAGGCAAGCCTGCAGTCGGTCGTCAACCTGCTGGTACGACAGGGAATCCTGTCGGTCGACGAACTCGAGGCTGAAGAACAGCGACTGCAAATGAGTGGTGCGGGACAGCCAAAACGCCGGTCGAACTACACGACCCGGCCCGTTGAGGAGCAAGACCGCACGCCTGCGCCCGAGTGGAGGCAATGGCTCAGGCGTGTGATGGGCCGGGCGCGTTGGTCCCGAAGAGTCGGGAGCCTGCTTTTGGGCTGGGAGTGGAGAAAGGTAAAAGTAAACAGGAAGCATCCGGCCAGACCCGGTTTGCAGTAGCAGGTTATGAAGCGCATAATGAGCTCAAATGTTCGTCAGAACTGCGACCCGATTCACACATATGGGAAAATAGCATCTGCAAACAGGATTTTTTTCAACTACGGGCGATCGAGTCTCGATCGCCCTTTTTATTGTTATGATTGTCTAACCTATCCAATTTAGGAGGAGAAGTATGTCTGCGTATGTTCGGGATTTACTTGCCGAGGTAAAAGCCAAAAACCCGGGTGAATCTGAATTTCATCAGGCTGTGGAGGAAGTAGTCGAGTCTCTTGCGGCGGTTTTGGAAAAGCACCACGAATACCGTTCCGTAAAGATTCTTGAAAGAATGGTCGAGCCTGAGCGTGTCATTATGTTTCGGGTGCCGTGGATCGATGACCAGGGCGAAATCCAGGTCAACCGGGGATTCCGCATCGAGATGAACAGCGCGATCGGCCCCTACAAGGGTGGCCTGCGTTTCCATCCGTCGGTCAATCTAGGCATCCTGAAGTTTCTGGCCTTCGAGCAGGTTTTCAAAAACAGTCTGACCACTTTGCCGATGGGCGGTGGCAAAGGCGGCTCCGACTTCAACCCCAAGGGTAAGAGCGACAACGAGGTGATGCGTTTTTGCCAGAGTTTCATGAGCGAGCTCGCACGCCACATCGGACCGGACACAGACGTACCCGCCGGTGACATCGGAGTGGGGGGGCGCGAAATCGGCTATCTTTTCGGTCAGTACAAGAAATTGCGCAATGAGTTTACCGGCGTGCTCACGGGCAAAGGCCTCAACTGGGGTGGTTCGCTTATTCGGCCGGAAGCTACAGGCTACGGCTCGGTGTACTTTTCGGCAGAGATGCTGGCTACCCGCGGCGAGACGCTCGAAGGAAAAACCTGCCTGGTTTCCGGCAGCGGGAACGTGGCGCAATACACTATCGAGAAGCTGAATCAGCTGGGCGCCAGAGTCGTAACCGTTTCGGACTCGAGCGGGTATATTTACGATGAAGCGGGTATCTCACCTGAGAAGCTGGCGTTCATCATGGAGCTCAAGAACGAGAAACGTGGCAGGATCAAAGAATATGCAGACAAATTCTCGGGGGCCGTCTACACGCCGTCCAACCCGGAGCTCGGCCACAATCCGCTGTGGGGTCACAAGGCCGACTGCGCATTCCCGAGCGCAACGCAGAACGAAATCAATGCGAATGACGCGCAGCACCTGCTCGGCAACGGCGTCTATGTCGTCTGCGAAGGGGCGAACATGCCGACTTCGCTCGATGGCGTCAAGCTCTTCCTCGACGCCGGCATTCTCTATGGTCCCGCCAAAGCGGCCAATGCCGGCGGAGTTGCCGTCTCAGGACTCGAGATGACGCAAAACAGCATGCGCTTGCCGTGGACGCGGGAAGAGGTGGACCAGCGGCTGCAACAGATCATGAAAAACATCCACAAAACCTGTGTCGACATGGCAGAGCGTTTCGGCACGCCCGGCAACTACGTGAACGGCGCCAACATTGGCGGCTTTCTGAAAGTGGCCGATGCGATGATCGACCAGGGTGTCGTCTGATTCCTGGTGGCATGTGCAATATCCCTCCGCCCGGTTTCCAGCCGGGCGGAGGCGATTGCCGGAACCTTCTTACCACTTTCGCAGTGCCAAATGACAGGCACATCACCCGCGGAAAGCATGCGGTGTTTCCTGCGGACGGCCGGTTACAAAATCGCGAGCGCGTAACCCGATGAAGAATCAGGAAAAAGACAACATCACCCCTTACAATCCTTACTGGTTGGAACACGGATACGGGTCGCGGTTCCAGGTCTTTCAAAACCTGATGCGATTTCGCATTCGCAACATCCTTCTCGTTTCGAGCCTTTACGATCTTTTTCTGTTCGAAGAAGACGGGCGTCTCTATGAACTGCTGCGCGAGGAGTACCAGGGGCTGAATCTGACGCACACGCCCGAGCTGATGCGCGTTTCCAGCGGTAAGGAGGCCCTTGCGCTGATCAAGAACGACAAGAACATCGACTTCGTTATCACGACTCTGCACATCGAGGACGTTCCCGTCCAAAAGCTGGCGAAACGCATTCGCAGTATCAGGAGCGACCTGCCGATCGTGTTGCTGGCCTACGACGATCGCGAGCTTTCCGAGCTGAGCCTCTATCAGGACACTTCCGTGTTCGACCAGGTGTTCGTGTGGCAGGGCGATTTCCGCCTCATCATTGCCATCATCAAGTATATTGAAGATAAGCGCAATGTGAAACACGACACAGAGACGGTGGGCGTGCAGTCGATCATCCTGGTTGAGGACCGCGTGCGTTACTACTCTTCGTTCCTCCCCATCATCTACGTCGAACTGTTTGAACAGGCCCGGCGCCTCATTTCTGAAGGCATCAATCTATCGCATAAATTCCTGCGGATGCGAGCTCGCCCCAAGATTCTGCTGTGTACCGACTACGAGGAAGCATGGAAAAACTTCGAGCGATACAGTGAGCATATATTGGGGGTTATCTCGGATATCAATTACAAGCGCAAGGGCAAATACGACCCGGAAGCCGGCTTGAAATTTACCCGTAAAGTAAAAGAAAAACAGCACGATGTGCCTATACTTCTGCAATCGAATCTTCCGGAAAACGAAGAAAAGGCGCATGCGGCCGGCGCGTCGTTTCTTCTGAAGGGGTCCCCGACGCTGCTTCAGGATCTGCGAAAATTCATGTACGACAACTTCGGCTTTGGCGACTTTGTCTTTCGCCGGGAGGACGGCACCGAGGT
>CAZTNL010000060.1:0-9469 GCA_964614885.1 uncultured Calditrichaceae bacterium
CGATTTTCTACCTGCGCTTTTTCTTTTTCTTCTTCGGCTCCGGCAATTCTTTTGCCGAGATGCTTATCAAATGGCTGAGCCACTCCCGATCTTCGATTTGTTCTTCAATCAGGAACGACGGCCGGGCGCCCGGGTAGGCCGGCGCTTCAACCACGTCGCCGATAAAGCGCCGGCCAGCTTCCGTCGGTTTCACAAACAGACGATTATCGCATACAAGCGCAACGATCTTACCGTTGCAGTAAATCCCGTATTCCCCAAACATCTTTCTGTAGGAAATCGGGCCGGCATCGCCCATCTGTTCGACTACGAATTCGACAAAGCTCTGGTCGGACGCCATTTGGGTTTTCCTTTTGTCATGTGAGCCGGCTACCGGCCAAGACTGCGCTACGACAACAGCGCAGAGAAAAACCGGATGCCCCTTAGTGGAACGTCTCGCGCTTAAAGTCGATACGCGACTGCGATCGCAAGCACCTTGGCTTTCAGTGCGTCGGTTTCGATGCCGTTGGCATACGAGAGTTCAAAGCTCGCGGGTACGGAGCCTACCAGGTTTTCAGGTAACTTCACTGCGAAGCCGTAGGTCACTCCGTCGAACGCTGAGCTAAAAAGATCCGAGTCGAAATCATGGACATAGCCGCCCCTTACCCACAGAAGGTTGAACAGGCCCAATTCGATGCCCGCTCCGAGAATGCGCCAGTTGTCGAACGCTTCCAAATCAGCCTGATACTCAACCGTTGCCATCACTTCGGGATGCATCCCTCCGCTCTCCTGCGATGCGTCTTTTATTCCTGCCGCCACACCGCCCCGAAAGTACTTAAAGGGAGATATGTCTGTTGACGACCCGCTTCCGAAATCAAGATTCAGGTCCGAACCAAGGTTGTGAACAGAGAAGCCGACCGAAAGCCAACTGTTCTCATTGGAGAGCCGGGCGCGGCCACCAAGAGCAAACAGCCATCCGGTTTCGTCGTCTGTGAAGTGCTTTTCATGCAAGTAGGTAGAACTTCCGCCGATTGAAAGGCTGAGCTTGTTGCTCGCCTGGAACCTTTTGGCTACGCTGAATTGATATTGGCGCACCCACGAATCTCCAGTCAAGCCTGGCAACATTACATGCCTACCATTGTCCATATAATCGAAAGACGCGCCCACCGCATAATTTTTTGGCAAACTCATGCCAAGGGCGAACGCATCCTGGTTTAAGCAATCATTGCAGTGGAAGATCCCATCATCCACATCGCGCGAAAAGAGATGTGAGATACTTAAATCCAGTCCCGCTGTTTCTGCCAGACCAGCAGGGTTCGAAACGGGCGCGAGGGCGCCAGCTCTGGATGCCACCCCGGTTAGACCCAGCGCCAGCACACGCGTGTCATTGGGCCGAGTCAACTGAGGAATGACGTATGCCCTCTGACCCAAGACCACCTGGATAGACCACGCAAACTGCAAGCTGAAGAGCACGAGACCATAAAGCGCGTGCGTTTTCGTCATGTCATTCTCCTTCAATAATTTTCTTTTTCAACGCCTGAAACTCCTCTTCCGTCAGAATCCCTTCGTCAAAGAGCTGTTTGGTTTCGCGCAGTCTTACGGCTTTGCTCTGCGGCTTTTCACCGGGCGGGGCCGGTGTTTCCACCTGCGGAGGCGGGTTTTTCAGTGCTTCTTCGTGCTGCCGGCGAATCTGTTCCGCAAATTTTTCCGCGCCGTAGCAACGCATGGACAGCGCGCCGGCGCCGGTTTTGATGTCGATGATTTTGGTGACGAACCCGGAGCGCACTTCGACGCCGGTGACCTGATGCAGGGGAAGGCTGACGGTATAGTTGCCCTTGTGCACCGCGAGGTTGAGCGCATTGGGCCGGGAGGGCATTGACGGTTTTCTCTGCGATGACGTGGGTCATTGGGGCCTCCGGGCCTGTCAGGCGTTTGCATGAACTCTCTTAATATATTGATTCAAGCGCTTGTACGAGCACTCAATCGGGTCGATTTTCCTAAGCTTTTTCAGGGAGATGGTTTTTGCGTCCGGAAGGAGCTTGTCGAGTGTTCGCCGGGATACCACAAAAAACGTCCACTGGTTGAGGTTTAGGGGATCGATGGTTTCGAGGTCGAGGTGTTTGAGCAATGCAAAGACATAGACATCAGCCTGGCGTTTGCTGGCTTTGTCCAAACGGCTTGTTTGCGAATTCCAGGCCCGGGTGCTGCCGATGTTGTAAACGATTCTGGAAAAATCTTTTTGCCGCCACGACTGAACATACGCCGAGGATTTCACTTCAATTTTAATACCTTCCCTGGTATCGAGGTCATACACATCCCATTCGCTGCGTACGGAGCGGTGCCGGTCGATGGCCATCGCGACAATGAACTCCGCGAGAATGCCCCGTGTGGCATTGCTCATGAGATCGGAACAGCACCATCGCCAGAAATCGATCAATGCCGCCTTCTGAATGACCTGGTCGTTGTACCGGAAGGTTTCGGTGCCGTTCTTGCGCGTTGCTTTCAGTTCAGGGACTTCCATCGTTCAGGGCTCTAGTTTGATTTCGGACATTCGACAAGGAAAAGGTCATTCTCTCAATCCATTTGCCCCGGCAACATCTCCTTTGCCAGATCCAGAATAAGCTGCCGTTCCGGTCGGGCAGCGTAGATGCCGTGCGCGTTCGCGCCGCCAACGCCCGGGCCGCGCAGGAAGATGTAAAAAACGCCGCCGAAATGCTTGTCATAATCGTAGCCCGGCAAGCGGTTTTTTAAATACTGGTGTAGCGCCAGGGTGTAGATGTGGTACTGCAGCACATAGTAGCTTTCCACCATGGTCGATGCCAGGGCCGCCTCGCCGTAGTCTTCATCCGTGGGGCCCAGGTAATTCGATTTCCAGTCGACCAGGTAGGTGCGCCCCTCATGCTCGAACACGAGATCGATAAAGCCCTTCATATACCCCTTGAGCGGCGAAAAGGAGAGTTCTTCGATTTTTTCAGGGAATTTTTCCGGCAGCGCATGGCCGTGCGCGCCGCGAAAGACGTTTCTGAAGGAGGCAGGTGTAATCGGGCGCAGGGGAAAATAGAATTCGAGTTCGTTGAGGCGCTGAGCGGGCCGGACAGCCGCCAGCGAAAGATTTCCCGTGTCCGGCAGCGCCAGGGTGAGCGTGGCTTCGAGCATTTCGCGCACGGCGCCGGTCCATTTTTCTTCGAAGCCGTAGCTGCCGAGTTTTTGCCGCACCAGAGCATCGCTCTCCGGCGCCCGCACGCGGGTAAAGTCGAGGTGCTGCAACAAGTCGTGCGCAAACACACCGGTTTTCGCGCCGCGCGGGAACAGGCGGAACAGGTTTGGCGCCGAAGGCTCCCCGGCCGGTGGCGCTTCGGCCGTGACCGAAGGTTCGACCGTATCGTGATCGGCGAGCTCTGCCGCGTGCGGCTGCCGGGAGATCAGCGAGGAATAGCTGGTAATGCGGGCGGTCCTGTCGACTTCGGTGCTGAAGCTGCGCTGTTGCAGCTCCGCGCCGACGTCGTCCTTCTTCCGCAGTTGCCGTTGGCCGGCTTCGGGCAGAGTCTCCAGCAAAATGCTGCCGCCCGCCTTCCGCGCCATCTTTTCGGCCGCCGCGCGAAAGTCGCCGGCCTTGAAGTGGCTGCAATGCTTTTTCAACGCATCCAGCGGACGGTTTTTATCAAAAGGAGTGGGTTTGTGCAACAGATAGGAGAGCGCAGATGCGTTGGCTTTTGAAAACTGCCCCCAGACCAGGTAGCAGCGGTGCTCCGCCCGGGTCAGAGCCACGTAGAGCAGCCGCACCTTTTCCGCGAGATTCTCCTTCTCTGCCTGGTGTTCGCTTGCTGTTATCTCTGCAGAGCCCAGGGCGAGGGTAAAGCGGCCTCCGGCTTGTTCGTCGTGGAAAGTGATGCCCTTCTGCTTGTTCCGTAACCCGGCGTCTTGCCAGGAGAAGGGGCAGAACACGACCGGAAACTGCAGGCCCTTGCTGATGTGCATGGTGAGCAGACGCACGGCATTGTCATCGCTTTCCAGTCGTATCTGGTGCTCTTCTATGGACGGGTCTTTGCTTCGGCGCTGCTCGGACAGCCATTTAAGCAGGCCGCTCATGCTGAGTTTCTTGGTGATCGCGGCATCGTTCAGGAGCTCGGCCAGGTGCAGGAGGTTGGTGATCCGGCGCTCGCCGTTTTCGTAGCGCATGAGCTTCTGCAGCAGATGTTCGCGGCCGCGGAACTCGGCGAACATGCGAATGAAACCCATTTCCTGCCAGATACGGTTGTAGTCGCTGAAACGCAGGAACCAGCTTTCGAGCGCGGCATCATCGTCGTTCTGGTTTAGAAGCACGTTCGCCGGCACGGCGAGGATTTCTGTTGCCAGCGCCGCTCTGAGCAAGCTGCCTCTGTTGGGTTCGATGATCGCGGCGAGAATGCGCTCCATTTCCGTCGCCTCGTCCGAAGCGAAGAGGTTGCCGGAACTGTAGAGAACGCTGTTGACCCCACGGCGCAGGAGCGCCTCCTGCATTTCGTGTGCTTCGGCATGCTTCGACACCAGAACCGCGATTTCTTTTTCCTGCAAACACTTCTCCCCGATCCGCGCTTTGCTTTCGGCTGCCAGTTGGAGCAGGCGGACGATCTCGTCGGCCACCGCCGCCACGATCGCGGCCGTCGCCTCCACTTTCGATGGTTTTGTTTTCGACCCTTCCGCTTTGGACTCCCACATCCACAGGCGGAACGGCTCCGGGGAATCGCCCTCGACGATGAACGGTTTGCGTTCGGCGATCTCCGCGGCTTTTGCTTGCTGGAACGGAATATTTTCGTAAAGGAAGGGAATGTCCACGTTGCTGAAGAGTGCATTGACGGCCTGAACCAACGTCGGCCCGGAGCGGTAGTTGGTCCCGAGGGTAAAACGCGCCTTTTCGCCGGTGTCCGACTTCGCCTGCATATAGGCAAAAATGTCGGCGCCGCGAAAACTGTAAATCGCCTGCTTCGGGTCTCCGATCAGGAAGAGGGAGCTGTCCGGATGATCGAAAATCCGGCGAAAAATGTCGTACTGCACCGGGTCGGTGTCCTGAAACTCGTCGATGAGCGCGGCCCGGTATTTCAGCCGAACCTGAGTAGCCAGATCTTCGCGGTTGTCCCGCAGCGCGGCATGCACGTTCAGGAGCAGATCGTCAAAATAGTAAACATTCAGCGCCTGCTTGCGGCGGGTTAGCTCGGAGCGGGCGTAATCGAAAAGCGCCGCCTTTATGCCGATGAGGCGCTCTTCGAAGCAGGCTTCCAGTTTCTGCTGGTTCTGAAGGTGTGTTTCCGCGATTTTGAAGAACTCGTGTTTGGGGACGGGATTCCCCTTGTTTGTCTTTCCCTCAATGGTTGTTTCGGTGAGGTATTCGAACTTTTCACATAAATCAAGATTTGCAGTTTCCGCGCTGCAATAAGCATCCATGTTCATGGCCATCTTCTGAATCTGCTCCGGCTTGTAGCTGCCCTGATTCATTCCTGGGTGATTCAGCAGCAGATTCAACACTTCGTCGCGATGGTCAGCCCAATGGCGTTGCAGTTGCAGAAACGACTGCTCGAACTCAGCTTCCTCGACCCGGCAGTCGCGCCCGGGCACCTCGGGCACGATGTGGATGTCGCCTCGTGCCAGTCGATTGTCCAGGAGGCCGAGGAGGTCGTCGGGGCCTAGCTTCGAAAGGGCGTAGCGCAAAAATCCGGGGTCGGCGTGGTAAAAATTTCGTCGCCAGAAATCGTGCACAACCTCACGCAGGAGCGCGGTTTGTTCGGTCACCAGGTCGGTATCGAACAGGCCGCCGCACTCGAACGCATTTTCCCGCAGCACACGACTGCAAAATGTGTGGATTGTCAGGATCGCGGCTTCATCGAAAGAGCGCAGCGCGTTCTCCAGGCGTTGCCTCGCGGCAGCCAGATCGTCGCGGCCGGCCAGGTAGCGCGCGAGCTTTTCCTCTTCAACCGGGTGTCCGTTGAGTCCGGCCAGGGCATCCTTGATGGTGCCGTGGATGCGTACTTTCAGCTCGTTGGCGGCGGCCTCGGTAAAGGTAACGACCAGAATCCGCTCGATGCTCAGCCCGCGTTCGATCAGCAAACGCAGAACGACCCGGCTGATGGCGAACGTTTTGCCGGTGCCGGCGCTGGCTTCCACCAGGTTGCGTCCCGTCAGCGGCGCGGCGAGGGGATCGAATTGCCGGAGGGTCACGGTTTTACCTCCCTACACCCATCCAGCAGCGGCTCCCAGACGCGCACGGCCAGTTGTTCGAAGTCCCCGTCGAGCGCGGCTTCATCGCGACCGAAACAACGATAGAAATAAGGGTCTTCGCACTCGCCGCGTTGAGCAAAAGCGCCTCCCTGCGAGCCCAGCCATGTTTTTGCGGCTTCTCTCACGGTATTCGCCTTGTCTTTCTTGCGGGCTTCCATCAGTTTTTTTCCGCTCTCCGGGAAAAAGTGAAGGGGCCGGGTCAGACCTTCCCAGTAAATGTGCAGCAGGTCGATGAGATACGTCCGTGCCTCAGCCACAGGTTGGAAACGCCAGGCCTTCCACAGGCCGTTGCTGAGTTTGTCGACGCCTGCGAGAACGGTTTCGGCCGGCTGGTCTGCGTCGTGCACAATGTTCAGCACCAGGTGGGAAAGCCACGCGCGCAGAAAATCTTTGGCTTTGACCGTCGAGTACTTGCTGACGAGCAACTCCCGGGCGTAGAGCGGTTCGATTTTTCCGCTCAGGGTGAAGCCGTCCAGCTCCTGGCGGAAAGAAAGCGCGGGGCGCGCGTCCCCGCCGGCTAATTCCTGCAGCTTTTCGGAAAAATGGCGGACTTGCAATTGCAGTTCCTCCAACTCGATGACGCCGATCTCACCGTGCGGCACATCTCCGGCGAACATTCGGGCGATCCGGGCTTGTTCCGGCGTGGTCGCGGAGGACTCGCTTTGCAGAAGCGCCTGCGCAGCATCATACCGGTCCAGGCCCTGCAGCTTAAAAACCTCTTCCTCGGGCAAGTCGGCGAACTCCTTCTGCAGGTAAACTCCCAGCCGCCGGTTGAGCAGAAATTGGGTCGGATTCTGAAAAAAACGATACAGGTCTTCGAGTGTCACTTCGCGAAATGTTTCCGACGGCGCCTCGAGCGGCAGGTTGGGGAAAAACACGGGCGGCTGCGGCTCTTTGGCGCGCATTTCCGCGGCAGCGTCCCGGTTTTCTTTCGAGTAGCTGAACATGCGCTCTTGCTTGTCCTGCACAAAATAGGCCGGATTGAAGGCCTGCAAGTGGTGCCTGACACAAATGAGTTCGGCCGGTTTTAGCTTGCCAGGTGCGTCAAAGTTCTGGTCGACGTAGGAGAGCAATTCGCTCAGCAGCACCGACGGCGGAATGGCCGTGTTGTCCTTGATGTTCTGGCCGGCGTAGCTGATATAGAGCGTCTGGCGGGCGGAAAGCAGGGTTTCGAGAAAGAGGTAACGATCGTCCTTGCGCCGCGAGCGGTCGCCTTTTTGCGGATTCTGCGCGATGAGATCGAAAGCGAGAGGCCGGGACGTTCGCGGATAGGCATCGTGGTTCATCCCGATCAGGCAGATGACCTTCGCCGGAATACTGCGCATCGGCAGCATCGAGCAGAACGTCATGCCGCCGGTGAGGAAGCCGAATCCGAATCCCGCCTGCTGCATTCTGGCGCGCAGGGCGCTGCGCACCACACTCATATCCACGACTTCATCGAAGCCGGACAGCACCTGCATCCGGGCGAGGCTGGCGAGTGTTTCCTGGAGCACGCGGCTCTGTTGCACCGGCAGTTCCGCCAGGTCGAAAAAAGTCTCCAGAGTCTCAGCAAGAAATGCAGACCAGCCTTGCAGGTCCTTTGGTTTCTCCATCGCGTGCGCGCAATGGAAAAGGCGGTCGCTGAATTCCGCCAGTTTGCCCAGAGCTTCGGCCTGGTGACCTTCAGCGGCATCGAGTGGTAGAATTCGTTCGTCGTAAATGCGCTCCTCCTCCGAGGTCAGGGCATAACCGAGCAGGAGCCTTTCGAGTCCGCTGCGCCAGGTATTTTGTGCGATTTCGGGCAAACCGTGCCGGGCCCGGTCGGCGGCGTCGATTCCCCAGCGAATGCGCGCCTGGCGTAGCCAGGCCAGAATCGCTTCCATGTCCGAGGAAGAGACGCCGAATTTTGCCTGTACTGCCGGGGCTTCGAGAATGCCGAGAACCTGGCCTGCGCCGAAACGGGAGCCGTGCAAATCGAGCACAGCCAGAAAGGTTTCCACAAGCTGGTTTTCATGCCGGTGCGAACGGTCGGCGATGCTGTACGGCAGGTATTTCGCATCATCGCGGGGCAGGTCGAACACGGATTGGATAAACGGCACGTACGGTTCGATGTCCGGCGCCATGACCAGGACATCGCCCGGTTCCAGCGAGGGGTCTTTGCTAAAGATCGCCAGCAGCGCATCCTGGAGCACCTCGATTTCCCGCCGCGGCGAGTGGCAATTGTGCACCTGCAGCGAGCGATCTTCGGCATCGATGGTCGCCGGCGTTTCTGAATCCGCTGTGGCGCTGCCCCGGTCGCGAAGGGCCAGAATATCTCCCTGCAAACGGGCCAATATTGAAGCTCCTGCCGGAACTTCGAAGAATTCCCTTTCGGCGAAATGAAAGCTGTCTTCGAGCAGATCGAAAAAATCGCGGCCGAGCTTGCCCATCGAGGCGAGCAGGGCGTTGCCTTCGGTGAAATGAGAGGCGGCTGCGGAGAAGTCGATGCTGATTTGCGGAGAACCGGGATGGACGGGCGGAATCGGCTGTTCGGCTCGCGGCCGAATGTCACCCCAGTACTCGCGACAGGGGTTGAGCAGGAACAGGGTAACCTGGGCATAATTGCTGAGCGCGTCGAGCACCTGCATGTGAAACTGCGGCAGGGCGGAAATACCAAAAACCGATACTCTGTTCGGCAGGTCGAAGGTCTGCCCCGAAGGTTTGCGCAGCAGCGCCACGAGCTTTTTCCCGAGCGCGGCCCGGTGGGTGCCCTCCTGCCCGGAGACGAGTTCGCGCCAGAGTTCTGCCTGCCAGTGTTTCTCCCCGCCATGTTCCCAGCCGAGCACCATGTCCGGCCGGAAAAGAAGATACTGGTCGAAGAGATCGGCGATGCGGTGGGCCAACTGCAATCGCTTGAGCAGGCCGCAGGGCTCCTGCAGATAGTGCCGCAGCGGCGCAAATGCGGGCCGGTCGAGACAGGCCGGAATAAGCTTCATCAGCCGCCACGTCATCGTTGCCGGCTCGAAAAACGAATCGTCCGGCAACGCCGGAAACACCCGGTGAATAATTTCTCCGAGAAATGCGTTGGGGAAAGGAAAGCGAATGTTGGCGCAGATGCCCAGCCGTTGCGCCAGTTGCAGAGAGAGCCAGCGCTCCATACCGCGGCTTTGCACGATGATGATCTCCGGCGCCAGAGTCGAGGCGAGAGGCTGCTCAAGCGCCTGGGCCATCGCTTCGGACAATCGTTCCAGCCGGTTGCTTGTGACGATTTCAAATGGCAAGA
>CAZTNL010000061.1:0-9383 GCA_964614885.1 uncultured Calditrichaceae bacterium
TTCCGCGAGGACAAGGAAAACGGTCCAGCGACCTCGCTAATTTAATCTCTTTGGCCAGTTTGAGCACTGCACTATGTGCCTTTTTTATATTCAAAAGTCCAACTTCTTCTGGTCGATCAGCAAAACAGCTTAGATGAAAGTCGATATGCGAAAACTCCTTCACGATACCCTGGAACGCGCCGGCGCTTACCTCGACGGTCTGGAAACGCGCCGCGTGCTCCCGGACGAGCAGGCCGTGGGCAATCTCAACCAGCTCGTCGAGCCGCTGCCCGAAGGTTCGACCCCGCCCGCTGAAGTGGTACGGTTGCTGGACGAAGCCGTGTCGCCGGCAACCATGGCCATGGCCGGACCCCGCTTTTTCGGATTCGTTATCGGTGGGTCGCTGCCGGCGGCGTTGGCCGCAAACTGGCTGGCCACTGTATGGGATCAAAACAGTGTCCTTTCGAATGTGACACCGGGCACAGCCATGGTCGAGAAAATCGCCCTGCGCTGGCTCCTCGACATCTTCGACCTGCCGGAAGATTGCGGCGGCACCTTCGTGACCGGAGCCACGGTTGCCAACTTCTGCGCTTTGGCAGCGGCCCGCCATGCGGTGCTGGCAAGATGCGGCTGGAACGTGGAGGCCGACGGCCTTTTCGGCGCGCCTGAAATTACCGTTCTGGTCGGGGCCGAGGCCCACCCGACGCTGTTCAAGTCGCTCGGCATGCTCGGTCTGGGCCGGAACCGCGTTCTCCGGGTCCCGGTCGACGCGCAGGGTCGCATGCGGCCGGAGAAGATGCCAAAATTTTCCACGCCGGCAATCGTATGCACGCAGGCAGGGAACATCAACACCGGTGCCTTCGACCCGTTCGATGAGATCTGCAACCGCGCACACGATGAGGGCGCCTGGGTGCATGTCGACGGCGCATTCGGACTCTGGGCAGCGACAACGCCGGGGCTGCGGCCGCTGGCGGCCGGCATGTCAAAAGCCGATTCCTGGGCTACAGACGGTCACAAATGGCTGAATGTGCCTTACGACAGCGGTTTTGCTTTCGTCCGTGACGCAGACGCTCTGCGCGCCGCCATGGCGATCACTGCGGAATACCTGCCAACCGTCAGCGCCGAACGCAACCCATCCGATTACACGCCGGAGCTGTCACGCCGCGCCCGTGGCGTCGAGGTCTGGGCCGCCCTCAAGTCGCTGGGCAGGAACGGCCTGGCTGAAATGATAGAGCGCACCTGCCGGCACGCCCGCCGCTTCGCCGAAGGATTTGCAGCATCTGGCTTCGAAGTGCTCAACGAGGTGGTTCTCAACCAGGTGCTGGTTTCTTTTGGCGATGCAGAAACGACCCATCGCGTCATCGACGCCATCCAGCACGAGGGCACCTGCTGGTGTGGCGGAACGGTGTGGCAGGGCCGAACCGCCATGCGCATCAGCGTCTCGTCCTGGGCGACCACCGAAGAAGATGTGGAAAAGTCACTGGCAGCGATGCTGCGGGTGGCAGAGGAACAGGGTGCGAAGAGCGCGCGGTGAAGGAATTTTCATCTAATCAGAAAAATTCATAGCCACTGAGGCACAGAGTACGCAGGCTTTGGTTTTTTTGAAAGTTAAGAAGGTAAACAGTTTCTCTAAGTTCTTGTTTCTCTGTGCCTTCTGTGGCTCCGTGGCAACATTTGTGAATTAATCAGGTTAAGATCGAAACCGAGCAAAATCATTGACAGCCCCTAAATCCGTGGTGTAAATTGAAAATGGTTTCCTCATTCAAAGATCATTTCTCCACTCAGGCCGACGACTACGCTCGTTACCGGCCGAGCTATCCGGCGGCTCTGTTCGAGTTCCTCGCTGAAATAGCTCCCGGGCGAAAGACGGCCTGGGATTGCGCAACCGGAAACGGTCAGGCGGCAGTCGCGCTCAGTGCGTATTTTGATGAAGTCATCGCCACGGACGCCAGCGAACAGCAGATTGCGCACGCGCGCGCCGGGCAACGCATCAGCTACCGGTGTGCGCACAGCGAGGAATCCACGCTTGCCACGAATTCGTGTGACCTGATCACGGTGGCGCAGGCGCTGCACTGGCTTGACCTCGATCCATTTTTTGCCGAATGCCAGCGAGTGGCCAAACACGGTGCGATCCTGGCCTGCTGGTGCTACAATCTTCTGACTGTTTCGCCAGAGGTAGACGCAATTGTCAACCGATTCTACTTCGATGTTGTCGGACCGTACTGGCCGCCGGAGCGCGAGCTGCTCGAAGATCAGTACCAGAATATTTCCTTTCCGTTTGAAGAAGTGGAGGCACCGTCCTTTCAAATGACGGCCACGTGGCGCCTTAACGACCTGGTTGGCTATCTCAACACCTGGTCGGCGACGCAACGGTTTCTCGGCAAGAACGGAACGCATCCGCTGGAACAAATCGTCCCGGAACTGCGCCATGCCTGGGGAGATGCCAACGCAGCGTACCGTGTCGGGTGGCCGCTCTATTTGCGCGTCGGCCGGATTCGGCGTGAACCAAAAGAAAACCGCTGAACAACAGAATCGTAAGCCGGATCGAGATACGCACGAAGGTCGCAGAGGTCCCGCGTCAACGAACAGTGCAAGCGACCAGAAAATGCAGGCGCGGTGGAATGTCGTTGAAAACTCATTCCCGTTGATCGAAGCAGTGCCCGAATTATTAACCTGAAAAATTCATAGCCACTGAGGCACAGAGTACACAGAGCTTTGGTTTTTTTGAAAGTTAAGAACGTGAACAGCTTCTCTAAGTTCTTGTTTATCTGTGCCTTCTGTGGCTCCGTGGCAACATTTGCGAATAAATCAGGCTAAGATTCTCGGTGCTCCCCGTGGCTAATTCGCGTGCAAGAGTTGAGTAGACCAGACAGGTAGCTGCCATGCCAAAGGACCCCATCGAAATCATCGAAAAATACTATCCGCGCGATTCGCAGAGCTACAGCATCCTCGTGGTGCACAGCGAGATGGTGCAGCAAAAAACGCTCGAACTGGCGAGCCGTGTGCCGCACCTCTCCCCCGATGTCGCGTTCGTCAGGGAAGCCGCGATGCTGCATGACATCGGCATTTTCATGACAAACGCCCCCGGCATCGGCTGCACCGGAGAGCACCCTTACATGATGCACGGCCCGCTCGGCCGGGAGCTTCTGGAAAAAGAAGGCCTGCCCCGGCACGCGCTGGTCTGCGAAAGACACACCGGCGTCGGTTTGAGCCGGGAGGACATCCTTGAGCAGGGCCTGCCGTTGCCGCAGCGGGATATGCTGCCCGTCAGCGTGGAAGAAAAGCTGATTTGCTTCGCCGATTTGTTCTACGGCAAGAATCCGGACCGACTTCGCGAAAGCCTGAGCATCGAGCAGGTGTCAGCCAAAGTTGCCGGCTACGGAGCGCGCTACCTGCAACGACTGGGAGCGCTCCGGGCGCTCTTCGGAGAGTGAATCCGGCCGTTTCCGATTTGTAGTTTGGAATTTTCCCGGCCACTCCTTATATTCTCACCCTATGATGCGAGATGTAATCGAAGAATCTGTCCGTCTCCTGCAGGCAAATGAGCCCTGCGTTCTGGCGACTGTCGTCAATACGAAGGGGATGACCCCGCAAAAGGCCGGCGCCAAGCAGCTTATCCGCAAAGATGGCAGCAGCGTCGGCACGCTGGGCGGCGGCTGTGTTGAAGGGGACATCTGGTATTATGCCAAACAGATGCTGCAGGAAGGGTCTGGCCCGGAATTCCGGCACTATCAGCTCAACGCGGATCTCGCGGCGCAGGACGGCCTGGTTTGCGGTGGCACCATGCACTTTTTCCTCGAACCGCTGAAGGCCGGAGAGCAAACGCTCACCTTTTTTGAGGAAATCCTGAAAGCGTCCGAGCGCGGGCCGGCCGTGGCCACTGCAACCGTGGTTAAGAGCCGCGCCGCAGACTTGCCGCCGGGCCGGCGCATGCTCATCCGCGACGACGGCAGCACACTCGCTGCGTTCGGTGATCAGACACTGCAGAAGCGTCTTGTGCGAACCGGAAGAGAACTCGCCCCGTTCGGCCGCAACGTGCTGCTTGACGTCGGGGACCTGACCGTGTTTGTCGAAGGATTTACCACGACCCCCACCCTCGTGATTCTCGGTGGCGGCCACGTCGGGCTGGCGGTCTACCAGCTCGGGCTCGGGCTCGGGTTCAGGGTCCTCATCATCGATGACCGGGAAGAATTCGCGAGCGCGGAACGATTTCCTCGAGCCGCGGGCGTTTACGTTCGCAGCTTCGAAGATGCGCTGTCGGGCATTGAGATCGGTTTCAACTCCTTTATCCTGGTTGCGACGCGCGGCCACCGCTACGACGACATGGCCACCCGGGCAGCGGTAGCGAGCCCGGCACGGTATATCGGGCTGCTGGGCAGCAAGCGCAAGAATCTTCTGATTTTCAGGGAATTGAGCAGGAGCGGCATCCCGGTCGACCGCCTGAGAGAAATTCACGCCCCGGTCGGCCTGAACATCGGCGCCCTGACGCCGGCAGAACTCGCGGTGAGTATCTGTGCTGAGATCATTCAATGTATCCGCGGCGGCGACGGCGGCCCCATGAAAATGGATCCGGAGGACATGGCCGCAGCGCTGACGCACCCTGTGGCAGAGTAGTCGAAGTCGGATTGCCACAGAGCAAAACGAATTCAACCGTCCCGCAACCTTTATGCCTTCGGCGTCTCTGTCGTTATGATTTTTCGGGATTAGCCCAAACTGCTTTTGAGAGCGATTATGCGAAGAATACAACGTTTTTATATTGTGCTGATTATTTTGGCGAGCTGCTTCGGTTGCGATCAGGTGAGCAAACGGGTCGCGCAAACAAACCTGAGCAAGGCGTCGACGCGCTCTTACCTCGGCGACACATTCCGTTTGAGCTATGCGGAGAATTCCGGCGCTTTCCTTAGCCTCGGATCCAACTTGTCCGACCAGACCCGTGTGTGGTTGTTCGAGATACTCAGCGGCGTCCTGCTGGGCGCGCTGCTCCTCTACATCCTTTATAACAGGGAGCTCGGCCGCAATCACACCTTCGCGCTCGCTCTGATTTTCGCGGGCGGCAGCAGCAACCTTTTCGACCGGATGGTCAACGAAGGACGCGTAATCGACTTCATGAACATGGGGATCGGCAGCCTCAGAACCGGCATTTTCAACTGGGCCGACGTCGTGATCATGGTTGGAATGGGACTTATTATCCTGTTCAACTTCACCGGTGGGAAGGACGATGAACGCGAACCGAACCAGCCTTCCGCGGAGGCAGAGGCGCGCTGATCGCAACGTCCTCACCCGCTAAAGTTTGCTGCTGAACATCCGATCTTTTGATATGAGCTTGTTACCACAGGTTAATATTTCGCTGCCACGCGCACGCCCGGTCAGGCGAGTCCGGCCGGTTCTGCCACGGCTTCTGCTATCCTGCACTTTTCTGTCGTGTTTCTTTTCCCCGGCCAGGACGCAACCGCGCGTGCCCGAGGCCGTCCGCAAGCAGATCATCAAGAGCGTCAACGGGTTCAAGAAACGCAACCGTCTCGTCTCTGTCAGCTTTGCCTTTTTCAGCGGGGACGACAACATGTTCGAACACGCGACCGGGTACGCCGATGTCCGCAGGAAACGCAAAGCGACACCGGAAAGCATCTACACACTGGCCTCGGTGACCAAATCGATCACGGGCATGACACTGGTCGACCTGGTTCTGCAGAACTACCTGTCCCTCGACGACTCGGTAAACCAATTCATAGAAGGGTTCCCGCCGAACGTAACTGTACTCGATTTGCTCAATCACACGAGCGGTTTTCTTCGCGAGAAGGAGAATGAACACTATCTAACCAACTCGACCTACAAGAAAATCGTTGACTATCTGCCGGTAAAGTTTAATTTGAAAATCCACCGGTACGCAAACATCAACTACGCGGCCGCCGGGGCTGTCATCGAGGCTGTGACCGGGCGGCAGTTCAGCGACGTCGCCGAAGAATACTATCATTCGATAACGCACGAAAAGCTATCGTTCTACGACCAGCAGAACGCCGACCGTGGACCGCTGTTTGTCAAAAACTATGTGCGCAAAGGCCGACGCTTATTGCCACACGAGATAGTCAAATTCGGAATCTGGGAGCCGGCTGCATTCGCCCAAACGACGGCACGCGGGCTATCCAAATTTTTGCGCTACCACATGACACCGCAGTTTCTGCAGTTTATCGAATCGCATGCCGTGACCATCCGCGAACGCCGGAGAGGGGGCGACAAGATCCGCGAGTGCTATTCGCTGGGATTCAGGCTGCGGTACATCAACGGCGATCTCGCCTACGTGTATCACAATGGCTTTCTTTATGGCGTCATCAGCAGCATCTATTATTTTCCCCAAAAGGATGCAGGGTTCGCGGCCATCTCCAACATGAGCACCTACCCCAACGAGTCGGTTGGCCTGGGCGGACTTTACCGTATCATCGAGAAGATCCTCGATACGGAATTCAACCGCGAGCTGGCGGTGTACACGGCGGAGCACGGATACGAAGCCGGCGTGAACTATTTCTCTGAACGCCGGCGGCAAGGACAAGCCCGGGAAAAAATGCTGGACCGTCTGGGCCGATCCTATCTCAAGAAGGGACAAAAAGAATCGGCAATCAGGGTGTTTCGCCTCAACAGTTTCATCTTCCCGAACTCCGCAACGACGCACCGCCGCCTGGCGGATGCCTTCAGGAGAAATGGAGAGGACGAACGTGCCGAAGAAGCCATCATGGAAGGCCTGATGGCCGAACCGAATACGAAACGTTCCGCGAGAATATTGAAGAAGATGGGCGCCGACAACGACTAGGGCGCTTCGCCGCTGAATTCAACCGGACATCACCGGTGGCCGCCCCCGGCCGACAGCCCAAGCGCCCGTGACCCTTGCGGCGCCAAAGGAACCACACAAAAGATATGACAGAACAAGTGAATCCCTATGTGAGCCCGGAAAACCAGCGGGTACGGCTGGCCGCAGCCGGCGAATTTCAGCCGCTGCAAGTGGGACCCCTCTCGGTTTGGCCCCCAGTAGTGCTGGCGCCGATGGCCGGAATTACAAACGCACCCTTCCGCCAGCTCTGCCGGAAATTCGGCGCAGGAATGTATGTCAGCGAAATGGTGACCGCGCGTCTGCTCGCCGGCGGGCACACCAAAACCACCAAGCTCGCCTCCTTTGCGCCGGGAGAATTTCCACGCAGCATTCAGCTGTATGGCGTCGATCCCTACCACGTGGGCGAGGCGGTGAAAGCCCTGGTCTCAGGCAACAAGGTCGAACATATCGACATGAATTTTGGCTGTCCGGTGCGCAAAGTAACCGCGCACGGCGGGGGCGCCGCCATTCCGCTCAAACCGAACCTGCTGCGCAGCATTGTCCGCGCAGCGGTTGCCAATGCCGGAGAGATACCGGTCACGATAAAATTCCGGGCGGGAATAGACGCCGCGCATCTCACGTATCTGACTGCAGGGAAAATCGCGGAGGAAGAAGGGTGCCGGGCGGTGGCGCTGCATGCGCGGACCGCGGCGCAGCTCTATCAGGGGCAGGCCGACTGGCATCTGATATCCAGACTAAAGGAGCGTTTGAGCATCCCGGTACTCGGCAATGGCGACATCTGGGAAGCGCGCGACGCCCTGCGCATGATGCGTCAAACAGGATGCGACGGTGTCGTCGTCGGCAGAGGGTGTCTCGGACGCCCCTGGCTGTTTCGTGACCTGGCCGATGTCTTCGAGGGACGGGAACAACGGCGTCTACCGAATTTCGGTGAAATAGCCGATATCATGCTCGAGCACGCAGAGTTACTTTGCGGATGGTTTGGGGAGCGCTACGCTATGATCTCGTTTCGCAAGCATTGCACATGGTACATCAAGGGATTTCGAAGCAGCCGCAACCTGCGCGAAGACCTGGTCAGAATTGAGCGGTTGGACGACCTGAAATCGGTTCTGAGCACCGGAAATACGGATGAGCCTTTCCCGCTGCAGCAACTGCGCATCGGCCGTGGCAAACGCCATGGGACGCAGAAAGTGGCTCTGCCGCCGGGCTATCTCGATGACCTCGAGGATGCGACGCCTCCGGACGCCAGGGCCGAGAGCATCGCCTCCGGCGGCTGAGAAGCTGAACAGCTATTTCTTCGCAGCCTTCAGCGCCTTCGACTTGACCCCTTTCGCCAGATGGCCGACCGTCTCCTCGGTCAGGGCATCGATCAGTGGCTGCCGAATTTTTCTCCAATAAACATGAAACGGGCACGGACTGTCGTCATGGCAGTCGGGCACGCCGAGCGCGCAGTCGTAAGTCAGCCGGGTGCCGTCAATAATTTCAACGATATCCATGAGAGGAATTTCGTTCGCGGGCCGGGCAAAGGAAAAGCCGCCCTTCCGACCCTTCATGGAATTGAGAATACCCCCGCGCACGAGCGACTGAAATGTCTTTGCCAGAAATGGCGCCGGAGCGTCCGCTTTCTTTGCAATAACCGGGACAGTCCAGCTCGTCTCCTGATCGTCTTTGGCCATTTCGATGAGAGCTCGCATAGCATATTCACAAGCACGACTGAAGATAACAGACATGGGTTTTGGCTCCGGGTAAGTTGGTTTCTGGTCGTTTAGACAAAGTATACGACGGCAAAATAAACAATGCAAGTATTTTCGGACTACTTTGGCGTATTCTGCCGCAACGACCTCTGGCAATTCCAGCACAAGGTCGGAGCATTCGGTGTGGCGCGAACGGCCAGAGGGCACCGTTTTAGACACGACCGCGAACGGCTTCGTGCAATGTGAGGCAACGAAGGAGGAATGATCACGCACCAGAATATGCTTTGACTTTTTCCGGAGAAAATGCTAACTTGCCTCAATTCTTAGCGCAATCCCACACTTTCGGAATCTCACTTACATGTCGTCACACCACACATCAAAAGCACTGAAGAAGGATCTGTCTCTGTTTAAAATTTATGCCCTGGCAACCGGGGCGACTCTGAGCTCGGGCTTTTTTCTTCTGCCTGGACTGGCCGCTGCCAGCGCCGGCCCGGCGGTTATCTTGAGTTACTTCATCGCCTCGATACACCTGGTGCCAGCGGTGTTCTGCATGGCAGAGCTGAGCACAGCGATGCCGCGCGCCGGAGGCATCTACTACTTCCTCGACCGCAGCATGGGACCTCTGATGGGTACGATCGGCGGCCTTGGAACCTGGCTGGCACTGATTCTCAAGACGTCGTTTGCGCTGGTTGGGATGGGCGCGTATATCAGCTTGTTTTTCCCCGACGCGCCGATCGCCGCGATGGCGGCGGCACTCGCTGTGCTCTTTGGCGCCGTCAATCTGCTCGGCGCCAAAAAGACCGGTGGATTTCAGGTCGTTTTGGTTGTAGCGCTCCTTTGCACTTTGGCGATTTTCCTTTCGCTCGGTTCGGTCCAGATGAACCCGGTTCACT
>CAZTNL010000062.1:0-9273 GCA_964614885.1 uncultured Calditrichaceae bacterium
GGCAGCTCCTGCAGCCAACCGTTGTTGGCATAACGCCCGTCAAAAATATGTGGATCCGGACGAAAGACAACTTCTATCCCGGAACCGCTCGCGGATGCATTCAGCTTTGGGGGCTGGCGAAGCTTGACATTTTTTATGGCAAACGCGGTGCCGGCCACGAGGCCATCGTGCAGCGATATTTGCCAGCGTTTCTCGAAATCGCCGGACATCTGCTTTTTCCAGTAGTCGCGAACGATATCGTAGTTGGAGACTCCCGCCTTGTTCGCCAGGGCCGCCACTATTTCGTGCGATGTTTTGCTGGCGTAGAGCGGCGCGATCAACGGTTGTACTATCGACGCGGTTCCGTCGTAGGCGCGAGCGTCGCTCCACGATTCCAGATAATGCGATTCTGGAATGTGCCAGTGACAAAGTTCAGAAGTCTCGTCTTCGTACATGCCGAGATGGACGCGCAGCTTCACCTTGTCCATCGCGGCAACAAAATCCAGATCCGCGGGCGCATCGTAAACCGGATTCCCGCCGAGCATGATCAGCAAATCGACGGAACCGCTGTTCATCTCGTCGACGAGTTCCCGAATTGATTCGAGCTGGAGAACCGGCTTGGCTTCCACCGACTGGGTGTAAGTTACCGTTTTCCCGACGTTACCGAGAATGGCATTCATCGCATGGGCGAGATAATGCACTTCCCGGCCCTGGTACTCTCCCGGAATGACCACGCAGCGCCCCGCATGCGCCTTGAGATCGCGGGCGAGCGCCTGAATCCAATCCTGACGTTCCTCGGAAACTTCAGACTGCGCCCCTTGCACTCCCACTGCCTCGGCCACCGCGGCGGTAAATCCGGCCACATCACCGGCCTTCATGGAAAGACGATGGTCGGCCATGGCGCCGCTCAGGGTTGGGCTGCTCTCAACCGCGTAGAGGCGATTCATATCCGAGTTGTGGCCATCTACTTTCCGGCGGCGCGAAAAGTCATGCGAATAGACCAGGCTGCCCGGCATGCCGGTGAGAAAGTCTCCGTCCAGGCTCAAGACAACGTCGGCGTTTGCCAGATGGTATTGGCAATCGACAAACTCGCCGAACGCCATCTGCGCGCCCAACTTGGGGCAATCGCGTCCCGCCGACTCGTACTGGCGCCATTTGGCCAACGGAAATTCGGAGAGGAAATTTTGAATCTGGCTCGCCAGAGTCGGAGAGGTCACGGTTTCGGTCAGAATGCGAATTCCCGCGCCGTCTTTGAGGCGCTGCGCCTCGACCGCCGCCCGCAGCTCCGCCAAATAAGCTTCCCACGTGCTGAACCGGCCGACCCGCTTCGCGACCTTGGAGCGCTCCGGATCGTAGAGTCCCAAAATGGAAGCCTGCGCAAAAACGTCGGTGGCGCCGAGACTGGCCGGATGCTCGGGATTTCCCTCGATTTTTGTCGGCCGCCCCATGTGACTTTCCGCCAGCACACCGCAGGCGTAACCGGACATGCAAAAGGCGGTCGCGAAAAAAAGCGGCTTGCCTGGAACAATTTCCTCAGGGTTGGTCACGTAGGGGAAAATCTTTTCTTCCGGCTGCCGGGTGCATGCGTTCAACCCGGCCAGGGCCATAGAGGCGCCCATCACCTGCAGAAAGCGGCGGCGGCTGAAACCGTTTGCCTCCAACAGAGGGCTGGATGGAAATTCATTTTCAACAAATTTCCGAAACTCTTCGGTCTCGGCCAGATCTTCGAGACTTCGCCAGTAGCGCTTGCCCTCTACATTAGCCAGCCTGTCGCGCAGCGATTGCAGATCCATGCTCTTCGAAGTTTCTATTTTTTTCATATAATGAAATCTTAGCGGTGACAGGTTGTGCAATTGGTAGAAGTTTCAACATTGTAGGCGCGCATCAGAGAGTCTCCACGAGCCTGAGCATCCCCGACGGGCTGCCATCCGGCCTGAAAAACAAACTGACGCGGTCGGAGGAACTCCTCCGGTTGCCGGTGGCATTCGAGACACCACTCCATGTTCAAAGAATTTTCACGCCAGGTCAGGGACATCTCCCCCACAGGTCCGTGGCAGGTTTCGCACCCTACGCCTTTTTTTACGTGAATACTGTGATTGAAATAAACGAAGTCGGGCAGATCATGCACACGAAGCCACTCGATCGACCTTCCGGTTCGCCAGCTCTCGCGAACCGGCTCCAGAACAGCCGCCTCAGTGTGGATTTGAGAGTGGCAGGTCATGCACGTCTTCGTCGGTGGAATGCCGGCGAAACTGCTTTCCTCAACCGAGGTGTGGCAGTACCGGCAATCGATTCCAAGCTCGGAAACGTGATGCCGGTGACTGAACGGCACCGGTTGCTGCCGCACAACTTTCGCCTGAGTGACATAAGGAGAGCGTTCGATTGTCAGAGCGACCCACGCCAGAAGCGCGACGATGAACACGCCGCCAAATATTGTAACCTTGGCGATTACATTCGTGCTGGGATGAAACAATTGGGACATAAAAGTTAGCCAATCACTAAGAGAATAATTGTTGGGTGAAGAATCGCTGCGCGGGAAGCAAGCCAACCTTCCCTAGCCCGGTTGCAGGCCTATATAGCTATTTCAGCAGAAAAAGTCAAGAATCAGAAAATGAATTTTTTGGAATGCCCGCTATTTCTTTTGATGCAATGATAAAACAGACGCTTTCTTACCCAAATCTGCGTTCTCCTCATCTAACTCCGTCTCCTCTTCCTTCGTATCCTCGGGGACAACGACTTTTTCAATTCGGATAGGGGTACCGCCCATCGTAAACTCGGCGCCGCGGATCTGCTCCTCATCTATGATCCATGTGGCAACCTGAGCCGGCATCGTCAGGAAAAGAAACTTGACCTGCCACCACTTCGGCTTCAGGTCGGCGCTTACCTGCTCGACGCGGCCATAGAACGCCGCCTTCCCATCTATATGGATAAGAACGAGGTCCCCTTCGACAATGGAATCTTTTTTCAGATAAAGCAAATGGCGCCCTTCATCAGTAAACCCTAATCATAAAAAATTGCAGGATGAGAGTCAATCGAAATCTTGGCCAGTTTCATTTTTTTGCAACGATGTTTCGACTTGAAAAAGTGTGGACAAAAGCCTATACTCAGCGGCAACCAACGGACGATAGCAAACAAACCACGAAACCGCCATATGAATCTGCCGGACCTCCAGCCCTTCGAAGCACACTCTTTGCTGAAAAACCCACATATGCAGACCATTATCGGGCGTTACCTGCCCGGCCCGCGACCCGGCCGGCGGGCAAGGCTGCACAAGATCGCGTGCCATGACGGCGACGTGCTCGTGGCGCTCGAGAACCGAAGCACCCGCAAATCCGCGTTCAAAAAAATCATGGTGCTCATGCACGGTCTGGCCGGCGACGCGGAATCTCCGTACATGCTCAGAATGGCCAGCAGGTGTCTCGAACGAGGCTGGAGCGTTTTCCGAATGAACCACCGCGGCTGCGGCGCCGGCGCCGGTCTGGCCCGGAGCACCTACCATTCGGGACGGAGCGACGACGTGGCGCACGTTCTGCGCGCAGTGCGTGACCTCTACCCCTCTGTGCCGCAAATCGCGGTTGGTTTTTCGATGAGCGGCAATGCCTTGCTGAAGTTGCTTGGAGAAGGGAAGGAAGAACTGCCGGAAACACTCAAGGGAGCGGTTGCGGTGGCGCCTCCGGTCGAATTGAGTCTTTGCGCGCACGAATTGTGCCGTCCTTCCCGGCGTGTCTACGATTACCGCTTCGTGCGCGACCTCACCAGGTCGATGCGGGAAAGAGCGCTCCACTACCCTGATTTTCCCAGGTTCAACTTTCACCGCAACATGACGGTGTACGACTTCGATGAAATCGTGACCGCGCCGCTGCACGGTTTTGACTCCGCCGAGGACTACTACAGGCGCTGCAGCGCCAAACAGTTTTTGGGAAGCATCAAACTTCCGACGGCCCTTATCGGCAGCATGGACGACCCCTTCGTTCCTGCGGCCAGCTACCACAACCTGCCGCAGAACCCGAACGTCGGCTACTGTCTCACGGCGCAGGGCGGGCACATGGGATATATTTCAGCAGAGCCAACACCGCTGCGTGACCACCGCTGGATGGACTATGCGGTGCTGCGCTACGCTGAGGCGTTGCTGGCAGGAGCAGCCTAACCTACGACACGGACATTGACGGCCTTGTCGCCTTTCATGTCGCGCCGAATATCGAAACCGACGCGTTGCCCCTCGCTGAGCCGGCCGCCCTTGACGGTCACGTGCAGGTCGCCGGCATGGACGAACAGGTCGTCATCATCATCGGACACGATGAATCCGAACCCTTTGGCAGAATTCCACATTTTGACTGTGCCGTACTGCATGATTACCTCCTGTTATCGGTGAGTCGGAACGCGCGAACCGCCTCCTTCACGGCAAAGCCCAAAGCGGCCACACCTGCGAATATTCTCGTTGCAGAAGCCGAGCCCGTCCCACTGGTGCCGCAAATCTTTGTTGCCTTCCACACTCCGCTATACGAACTTAGGGCTCAGGTAATTACGTAAAGCTAACATTTCTATTGACATTTGACAAGATGAATCTTTATATTCGGCAGATTTTCACACCTAATCTCATGGTTCTAAGACCTTAGAAAACCTTTGGAAGGAGGACTCCTATGTGTCGCATTTTCAATCAGTTCGTTCTTGGCCTGACGATGTCGTTGGCGCTGGTCATTTTCGGTTGCTCCAAGCAAGAGGGTGGCCAACAGCAAAAGGCGACCGACACCAAGCCGGCAAGAAAGGCCGTGGCCGAGATGGCAGCAACCACGGGCAATGAAGCACACGGTACGGTCACGTTCACCGAGGTCGATGGCGGTATCCGCGTCGTCGCCCATTTTGAAGGGGTGCCGGAAGGTGAACACGGCTTCCACATCCATGCAAATGGTGATTGCAGCAGTGGAGATGGCAAATCTGCAGGTGGCCACTTCAACCCGGACGGCACTGCGCACGCCGGACCTGAAGCAGAAGTACGCCACGTCGGCGACCTTGGCAACATCACGGCAAACGCCGATGGCATTGCCGAAAAGGATTTCGTCGATTCGGTTATCAGCTTTGAGGGCGAGCATTCGATCATCGGCAAAGGCGTCATCCTGCACGCCAAGGCCGACGATATGACTTCGCAGCCGACCGGAGCAGCCGGAGCGCGCATCTCCTGTGGCGTGATCAAAGCCTCCATGTAACCACCGCCATGCAGCAAGTTTGAAGACCCTGTGTTTTTCGGCAAAAAAAAAGGCCGCTCGAAAAGAGCGGCCTTTTGCTTGTCCAGAACAGCAATCTATCTAAGAAAAAACAGGATGATATAAGCGGCGACCAGGCTGGCCAGAAGCAACATGCATCTCTGGTAATAAATCCTCTGGTATAGCTTGAACTCCATGCGTTGTCTCCACTTCCAATTCATAAACCAACAAAAACGGCCATGATAGTACAACATTGCCTTTTCAATTGCAAGCGGAATTTTGGCAAATAAGGGGGCAACCTCAGCATCCCGTGAGCGACGCCATCACCTCCGGATACTTCAGGCCTGAGCCGGTGTTAAAAAGCACCACTTTCTCGCCGGGCTCAACCAGACCCGTATCCTTCATCTGCTTCAAAGCGGCCCAGGTGGCCGCGCCTTCCGGACAGGCGACAAAACCCTCGTTCTCTGAAAGCTCACGCATACTCGCAAGAATTTCGTGATCCGGGACTGCGACAGCGCACCCCTTGCTCTCGCGAAGGGCGGTCAAAATCAACGTGTCCCCGAACGCTCTGGGCACACGCAGTCCGGCGGCCACGGTTTCGGCATTTTCGTAAAAGTCCGACTCGGTCCGGTTGGCCAGGAATGCTTTGACGATCGGATCGCACCCCGACGATTGCACTGAAACCATGCGCGGCAAGACGCCATCGATCCAGCCAAGCTGCCTCAGCTCGGCAAAGGCCTTCCACATGCCGATGAGCCCGGTTCCTCCTCCTGTTGGATAGATGATCACGTCCGGCAGCTTCCAGTCGAACTGCTCGGCCAGCTCCAACCCCATGGTCTTCTTGCCCTCGAGCCGGTATGGCTCTTTCAGCGTCGAAACGTCAAACCACCCTTCCTGCTCCTTTCGTTCCGCGATGATTTTTCCGCAATCGCTGATAATGCCGTCGACGAGCGTCACATGCGCGCCGGTCAACTTGCATTCCATGAGGATGGGCTTCGGCACATCCTGCGGCATAAAAATGTGGCACTCCATACCCGCACGCGCAGCGTAGGCCGCCAGGGCCCCGCCGGCATTGCCCGCTGTCGGAATCGCCACTTTCTCAACGCCCAGTTCGAGCGCCTTGGAGACCGCCATGCCCAGGCCGCGCGCCTTGAAACTCGCCGTCGGGATCTGCGCCTCATCTTTCACGAGCACATTTTCCAGGCCGTATTTCCTGCCGAGCGTTGCCAGTGGAAACATCGGTGTCATGCCCTCGCCAAGGGTCACGATATTCTCCTGGCGCAGCACCGGCAGAAGCTCGACGTAACGCCACATATCAGCCGGCCGGGCAGCAAGATCCCGCCTGTCCCACTCAGCGCAGGCCCGCTCGTAGTCGTATCGAGCCAGAAGCGGCTTATTACAGTCGGCGCAGTAGGTGTGTACCGCCGCCGGGTCGAATTTTCTGCCGCAGGCGCTGCATTCCAGATGGGTCAAAAAGCTCTTTGTTTTCATGCGTTTCGCGACCTCTCTTCCGTTAACGGTCCAAAATAGAAATATTGATTCATGAGGTTTACGTAGGAACTCCACGACTGGCCGGCCTCGCGCTTCCTGATGCGAAGAAATGCATTGGCTTTCGAATCCAGCTCGTCGGCATAGTACAGCAGCAGCCCTTCAAGGGTCATCGGAACGACGGGCGACGCCTGCTCCAGCTTGCCCTGGTGACTCAGAATCAGGTGGAGGAGCTCCGTCTCGAGCTGCTCCGGGAATTCAGGGAGCTCCCGGATTCTGTCTTTGACCAATTGTGCGCCCATAACGATATGCCCCAGCAGCCGGCCCTCGTCGGTAAACTCGACCAACGTCTTGTAGTCGTAGGTTTTGATCTTGCCAATATCGTGCAGGAGCCCGCCCGCCAGAAGCAGATCCACACGTACACCCGGGTATTGTGAGGCGGCGGTAAGCGCGATGCCGGTCACTGCCAGGGTGTGCTCCAGCAGGCCGCCCACATAGTTGTGATGCCAGAGTTTGCCGCCCGGTGCGGCGGCGAACTGTGTGCGTATGCCCGCGTCAGAGAAAATGCTCTGCAGCAGTTTCCGCAACGACACATTACCCACGCCTGCGATTAGGGTATCGACTTCCGCCAAAAGCGCATCGACATCCTTTTCCACACGGGCTATCAGTTGGTCCAAATCGTACTCATCCGTATCGCGGGCCTTTCTGAGTTTCTCCATTTTCAAATGACGCCTGTCGTGATAGTCGATTACGGTTGCGGCCACCTTTACGATGTCCCCCGGCTGGACTGCCTCATAAATGCGCTTCGGATTGTTCCAAATCGTTCCGAAAATACGACCGGTGGCATCGACCAGCTCTACAGAAACGTAGAGGTCGCCCGAGTCGGCCTTGCTCCGCATCTCCTTTTTTCGCAAGATAAAAAACGAAAGAACCACATCCCCGGCTTTCAGAGCCTTAATAGAACTCATCGCGCCCTCCCATTTTTTTGTGACCACTCTGCAACAGGCAATAGAGCCCGGACCTGTATTTTCCAGCGCGCCGGCTCACTGCTGGCCCGATACTGTCTCCGGAAGCAATACCAGGTGTTGTGGTGCGGCGGCGGCAATCTGTTCTCGGTTCAGCGTCATTCTATGGTAGGCGCCCTCTTGCCAAAGCTCGGTTTGATCTTTGTAATGTTTGCTGAGGCGCTGCCCGGAAGCTCCGGTCGGCAGTACAGACCAGAATTCATCCGGAGAGGCAAGATCGACGATCTGCCGCATAGACGGGCCAACGACTGAATGAAACGGCGCCTCGATTTGGTATTCAGAATTGTTGATCGTCATCGTAGAACCGCCCCGTTTGAGCGGACCTATATTGAGAAGGAAATCCAGGGGCGGCCGCACGCCCAGCGGGTGTTTCATGGTGAGGGTGTGCAACGCTCCCCACCGCCAGTCGCTCACTTCCGGCCCGCCGACTTCGAGCAGCAGCGAATCGGCGTCGAGCAGACTCTTGACGACAATATCGTCCCTCGATTCATGCTCGGGCGTCGACACATCATCGAACCAGGAGGACCGGGGGTTGCCCAGCAACCCCGGAAGGACCCGGAAGGGCACGTTTCGCGCCTTGACATAGTACCGAAAGAGCAGATCGCCCATTTCGTCTTTCAGCGTATTCTCCAGGAATTTCACGATGAAGGCATGGAACACCGATGGAGCAATTTTCTCCGCAGATTCCCTGCCATCCCATTGGCGCAAAAAATCGCAGACCAGTTCAAGCCGTTCGGAGCTCGAGTCGGGATACGCATCGGCGATTTTCAGTATCTGCTGCACCAGAGTCCGGGCAAAAACAGATTCTACGTCCAACTGCATCTTGCGGAAATAGTCCGGGCTCAACGTGTCTTTAGCCGCGATAAGTTCCAGGATTCGGGACGCCCGACCCGGCGGTTCCCAGAGATTGGACAAATAATAAGGATAGTGCTGGCCGACGATCTTGTTGTTCGCCGTGGCAATAACCCCTCCGGCCGGATTGAAGGCGTGCGGCAGCTCCTCAAAGGGGATCCGTCCCGACCATTTGCCGGCCGTACGCCATCCCGCATGCGGCAGCATGCCTGTCCCATTTTTCCGGACCGGCACATCGCCGGCCAGGCAGTAGCCGATATTGCCCGAACGCGAGGCGAAGACGAAATTCTGCGCCGGCACCTTGAACCCACGAACGGCGCCGAGGAACTCCTGCCAGTTTGCCGACCTCTGCAGCTTCAGGTAGGCGTCCAGTTCGTCGCTCGGGGTTTGCCCCACCCATCTCATCGAGACGACCTGCGTCTGCCCCTTCAGGATAGGGTGCAGGTCGGAAATGACCGGCCCGTTTTCGGTTGCACGAATCGTCATTTCGACATCCGGCGCGTCTTTGACATGAATGTTCTCGTGAATTTCGGAAAAACCGCGCCACCGGCTGCCGTCCCAATACTGCCCGGAACTGTCGTCCTTCACGCGTTCCAAATAAAAATCCACGTCATCGATCATGCCATTGGTCAGGCCCCAGGCGATATCTTTGTTGCGGCCGATGACGATTCCCGGAACTCCTGGCAGGGCCACGCCCGCGACATTCATCTTTGCCGAAGAGAGATGTA
>CAZTNL010000063.1:0-9246 GCA_964614885.1 uncultured Calditrichaceae bacterium
GGGCCTCCACGTCCCGAACGTGGCGCGCTAACCGGGCTGCGCTACGCCCCGATACTGCTAAATCACGTACTTCAGTAAAAGAAACCCAACAATTAACAAAACCACGAAGACACTTGCAAGCAAATTAAAATATTTTTCAATAAAGCGCTTAATCGGCTCGCCAAACTTCCAGATCAGGGCGGAGATCAGGAAGAATCGGGCGGTTCTGCTGACCGCCGAGGCCAGCAGGAAGCCGGGAAAACTGATATTGAAAACACCGCTGGAGATGGTGAAGAGCTTGTACGGAATGAAGGTAAAGCCCGCGGTAAAAACGATCATGAAATCATACTGCTGGTAGAGCTCCTGCAACTGCGCAAACCGTTCGTGGGTGAAGCCCGGCACGTAGTGGAAAAAGAGATTTCCCGCCACCGACCAAAATTGGTGTCCGATCGCGTAGCCGAAGGCGCCGCCGGCCAGCGAAGCCACCGAGCACACGAGGGCGAAATGGAACGAACGCCGGCGCTGACCGATCGCGAGAGCGATAAGCAGCACGTCCGGCGGAATCGGGAAAAAGGAGGACTCGGCGAACGCCAGTATAGCCAGCGCTGCCGTGCCGTACGGCGTTTCTGCCCATGAAAGCACCCAATCGTATATGCGTCTCAGCACGAAGTCACTCTCCAGAGATGTCGGTCACCGCGGCGCTCGTGTCGTCAGCAGTGTCCGGATGAAGCGAAAAACGTCCACCACGGCCATCGAACTGGTGTTGCCCGCCGGGTAGATCGTATTGATGTCCACAGAAACTATGTCGGCGCCAATGGCCGCCGCCTGCAGTAAAATCTCCGTTTCCAGGTCGAAGTGACGGCGGCGCAGGGCGATTTTCTCCAGAACCCAGCGCCGGTAAAGCCGCAATCCGCACTGGGAATCGGGAATACTCTGCCCGGTTTTCCAGCTCACCAGCTTCGACGTCGTGCGGTTACTAATCACCCTAAGTAGAGGCATGCCCGCGGTTTTGCGCATTCTGGAACCGATAACAACGCCCGCGCTGCAGCCTTCGGCACACCGGACGAGCCTGGCTGCGTCCGGGGGACGGTGTTGGCCGTCTGCGTCGAGCGTCAGCACAATCTCAGCCCCGGCGGCCAGCGCCTGCCCGAAGCCTGTGCGCAGAGCCGCGCCTTTACCCCGGTTCGCCCGGTGGCGAACGTAGTGCAAACCGGCGAATTCGGCGTCGATAGCTGCCTTCAGATTGTCGCGCGACCCATCGTCCACGAGCCAAATCGGCACGTGAGGGAAGAAACGGGTCAGCTCGCCTAAAAGCGGCCCGATGACCCCGGCGACATTGAACGCCGGGAGAACTATGTGGAGCTTGCCTGCCGCGGACACGCCTTTGCCGACCTCATGCTTCACCCAATAAAAAAGAGCTGTAGCAGCATCGGTGCCACAGCTCTCATTCCATCTCAGTCGGGGCGACTGGATTTGAACCAGCGACCCCTTGACCCCCAGTCAAGTGCGCTAACCGGACTGCGCTACGCCCCGAGATTTATGAATCTATTACTTCCAGAATGTCGCGAAAGCCTTTGCGGATTTCGTTGAGCAGTTCGCTTTTTCTGGCGCTGTTTTCTTCGCCGTTGCCCATCTTGCCGAGCTGTTTGCGGGCGCCGTCTATGGTGAATTTGTCCACATACAGCAGCTTCTTGATGAGCAGGACCACCTGAACGTCCCCGCGCTTGTAAATCCGCTTACCGGCACGGTTTTTTGAAGGATTCAACTGTGGAAACTCGGTTTCCCAATAGCGCAGCACGTACGGCTTAACCGACGTCATTTTGCTGACTTCGCCTATCGAGTAATAGAGTTTCTTTATCGCCAAATCTTTCATCGTGTTGCCAGACGTCACGACCCCATTCACGGCGAAAAAATCATTAGCCGAATATAATACTGCCAACCTTTGAATTCAAGAACTATTTTGAACCGGACGCCCGGTTCGCATCCGCGTCGTCGAGCGTGTTATCAGGGAAAAGAATTTTTGCTTCGCATCGTCGAAATGGGATAGCGGATCGTTGCCCAGCTTATGCTTGAACAGCGCGAACGGCTCCAGCACGTAGACGCCGCGACGCGCCAGGGCGAACTGTGCCGCCGAACGCAGGTCGTTGTTGTAGCCGAGCGTACAGCCGGCATGATAGCCCGCAGATTGCGCCATTTCGATAATCTTCCTGTTGAACCATCCGTACGGATACGAAATCACGTTGACTTTCTTTTGCACGTGATGTTCGATCACATCGCGGGAGTAGCGCAGTTCATGCCATATTCGACGGGAGCTGAGCGAGCTCAGGTTGGCGTGGTCGACCGTATGTGAGCCGATCTCCCACCCCTGTTCTGCCAGAAACTGAAGTTGGGGCCAGGTACAGTGGGCAAACTGAAAGCGGCCGCCATGGTAATCCCACCGGTTTAGTTGACCGACAAATTTGGTAATGACGAAAATGGTGGCGGTAAAGCCGTATTTCATCAGAATGGGAAAAGCGTTCTCGTAGATCGACTCGTAGGCATCGTCAAAGGTGAGAATGATGCTTTTGGGGGCAACACTCTCACCTCTGACATACTGGTCGATCGAAATGCTCCGGTAGCCGTTGTCCCTCAGGTACAGGATCTGCCGTTCAAATTGCCTGGGCGTGGTGTAGGAGATGCCCAGCTCGAAGGCGTCCTGAACCTTGTGGTAGGCTAAGATCGGAACAAACACAGCACCTCAACGCTATGCGAGCGCGGCCGACAGCGGTGTAAATTCGAGGCCAAACGCTTCAGCGACGTGCTCGAAGGTAACCTTGCCGTTCACCAAGTTCACGCCTTTGGCTATCTCGCTGTTTTCTTTGGCGATGCGCGGAAACCCTTTGTCGGCGATTTGCAGAACGTAAGGCAGCGTCGCGTTTGTAAGCGCACGCGTGGACGTCATCGGCACAGCGCCAGGCATGTTGGCGACGCCGTAGTGAACCACGCCGTCGATTTCGTAGATCGGGTCCTCGTGTGTGGTCGGGTGCACGGTCTCGACACATCCGCCCTGATCGACAGCGACATCGACGATCACGGAGCCCTTTTTCATCAGTCCGAGCATTTGCCGGGTCACCAGATGCGGCGCCTTCGCCCCTGGAATCAGCACCGCGCCAACCACCAGGTCCGCCTCAGAAATGGCCTGGCGAATGTTGGCAGGATTGGACATGATCGTGACCACGTTTCTCGGCATCACGTCATCCAAATAGCGCAGGCGATTCAAATTGATGTCGAAAATTGAGACGCGGGCGCCGAGGCCGGCCGCGATCTTGGCCGCGTTCGTACCCACGATGCCGCCGCCGAGAACGACGACTCGCGCCGGTTCGACGCCGGGCACGCCTCCCATGAGCAGTCCCTTGCCGCCGTACAGTGTTTCAAGGCAGCGCGCGCCCTCCTGAATGGCCATCCGGCCGGCCACTTCCGACATCGGGATCAACAGCGGCAACGCGCCTCTGGCATCCTGCACGGTTTCATAGGCAATGGCGGTCGCGCCCGATTTGATGATGGCGTGGGTCAATTCTTCGGAAGCGGCGAAATGGAAATATGTAAACAGAATCTGGTTGGGGCGAATCAGGTCGTATTCGGCGGCCAGCGGTTCTTTCACTTTGATGATCATATCCGCCCTGGCGTAAATATCAGCGGCAGAAGCGATCACCTTGGCTCCGGCTTCGGCATACTCTTCGTCGGTAAAGCCACTGCCGAGGCCGGCATCTTTTTCGACAAGGACTTCGTGACCGTGAGCCTTGAGAATCTCGGCCCCGACAGGAATCAGGGACACGCGGTTTTCGTTGGTTTTAATTTCTTTCGGAACGCCGACGATCATTTCTCTCTCTCCTGTTCATCTGCTTTCGGTTTCAAAACCGTGGTGTATAGATTGTCCTCGACGAAGAGCTCTGTCGCTGTCTTCCGAACCGAAGCCGAAGAAACCGCTTCAATACCCGCCAGGGTGTCGTCGAGGCAAAAGTAGTCGTTTAAGTAGATCTCCATCTTGGCGATGCGGTTCATGATGCTGGCCGTGTTTTCGAGGCCGAGCATCAGGTTGCCCTTCAACTGCGATTTGGTGCGATCGAGCTCATCCGCGGAAACATCCTCGGTGCACAACTGGCGGAGTTCCTGCCGTATTAGCTCGACGGCTCTGTCGACACTGTCGCGGTCAGTGCCGATATAGACGCCAAACACGCCGGTGTCGAAAAGAAAATCGACAAAGGAGTAGACCGAGTAAGCCATGCCGTACTTTTCGCGAATGTTTTGGAAAAGGCGGGAGCTCATGCCGGAACCGAGCAGGGTGTTGAGCACCAGAAGGTCGAACTTGCGTTTATCGCCGTAGCTGTAGGCGCTGGCGCCGAGACAGACATGAGCCTGGACCGCTCCGTTTTCCACGACATTCGACTTTGTGAGCGGTGCTTTGACGCGCTTGTAGGTGGGTGGTGTACCCGCCTCGAATTTAGCAAAACGTCGTTCTACCAACCTGACCAGCTCATCGTGCTGCACGTTGCCGGCAGCCGCGACGACAATGCGGTTAGCCGTGTAGTTCTTGTCAACATACGAAACGACGGTGCTGCGCTCGAGCGCCTGAATGATGTCCCGCTTGCCGATGATGGAATATCCCAGCGGGTGCCCGGGAAACAAGCCTTCCCAGAAAATGTCGTGCACGAGTTCCTCCGGAGTCTCTTCGATGGCGCTCAGCTCCTCCAGCACGACCCGCTTCTCCTTTGCCATTTCCTTTTCGTCGAAAACGGAATTCGCGAGAATATCCGAGATGACATCGAGCGCAAGGGGCAAGTCTTCATCCAGAACGTGGGCGTAGTAGCATGTCAGCTCCTTGCTGGTGAACGCGTTTAGATGACCGCCCACCGATTCCAGGCTACGGGCAATATCCGCGGCGCTCCGGTTTCGGGTTCCCTTGAACAGCATGTGTTCGACAAAATGCGAGACGCCGTTGTTTTCCAGACTTTCGTCCCGCGCGCCGACCAGCACCCACGCGCCGATGGAAACGGACCGGACGTGCGGCATTCGCTCAGTGATGACCCGAATGCCGTTCGTCGTCGTGCCCTTTTGATACCGCGATTCAGCCCGTACTTTCATTCGTGGTGGTGTCCGGTCACTCTTTCGGCAAAAGTGCTTTTCTGCTCAGGTCCATCTTGCCCTGAGGATCAACGTCGAGTAGCTTAACGTCGACCTCATCCCCAACCTGCAACACATCTTCCACCTTGTCGATTCTCTGATGCGCAATCTTAGAGATATGCAGCAGCCCTTCTTTACCGGGAAGAATTTCAATGAAAGCGCCGAAGTTAGTGATTTTTTTGACCTTGCCGTGATAGATCTTTCCGGTCTCCGGCTCTTCGACAAGCGCCTCAATCATCTCCTTCGCGATGCGGCTGCTCTCCGCTTCTGTCGCGGCGATCAGAACCACGCCATCGTCATCGATGTTGATGGTAGCACCCGACTTCTCCGTGATGGCCCGAATCGTCTTTCCTCCGGGACCGATCACCGTGCCGATGCTCTCCGATTTCACCCGAATGGTCGTTATCCGGGGCGCATACGGCGACATCTCCGGCCTGGGATGGTCGAGGGTCTGCTTCATGATGTCGAGAATCGTCAGCCGGGCTTTTTTGGCTTTCTCCAGCGCTGTTGAGAGCACGCCGGTGGGGATTCCCTTTATCTTGATGTCCATCTGAAACGCGGTAATTCCGGCTTCGGAGCCTGCGACCTTGAAGTCCATGTCGCCGAGATGGTCCTCGTCGCCGAGGATATCCGTGAGCACAAAGTGGTCGTCGTTTTCCTTGATGAGGCCCATCGCAATGCCCGCGACCGACGTTTTCAGAGGTACGCCCGCATCCAGCAGCGACAAGGTTCCGGCGCAGACAGTCGCCATCGAGGACGAACCGTTCGATTCCAGAATGTCGCTAACCACGCGTACGGTGTAGGGGAAAACGTCTTCAGCCGGCATAGCCGGGCGGATGGCGCGTTCGGCGAGGTTGCCATGTCCGATCTCACGCCGGCTCGTTCCGCGCAGCGGCCTGATATCGCCCACACAAAACGGCGGAAAATTGTAGTGCAACATGTAACTTTTCCAGAATTCACCGGCCAGCCCATCCAGTTTTTGCTCGTCCATTTTGGTGCCGAGCGTGGTCGAGGCCAGGGCCTGCGTTTGACCGCGCGTAAATACTGCCGAACCGTGCGCACGCGGCAGCACGCCGACCTCGCAGGTGATATCGCGAATATCGTCGAGCCCACGGCCGTCGATGCGTTTTCCCGCGGTGGCGATCTGCTCGCGCACATAGGCCTTTTCAGCATCGTGAATGACCTCGCTGATGAGGTCTTCAGATTCAGGGAACGCTTCCAGTGCAGATTCGGAAACCCGCTGATACAGCTCTTTCAGTGCCTCACTGCGGTCTTTCTTGTCAGCGATGGAGAATACAGTCGGTAATTCCGGCTTGATCTCAGACATGATTCTGGAAACCAGCTCTGCCGGCGGTTCGACCGGGACGTATTCCCGCTTCGGTTTGCCTGCCTTTTCCCGCAACTCTTGCTGCACCTGGACGAGCTGCCGTATTTTCTCGTGGCCAAACTCAAGCGCATCGAGCATTTGGGATTCGCTGATCTCCGCGGCTTCCCCCTCGACCATCACAATGGATTCCGCCGTGCCGGCGATAATCAGATCGAGCGTGCCCGTATTGCGCTCTTCGTAGGTTGGGTTGGCGACCAGTTTCCCGTCGACAAGCCCGATGCGCACGCCGGCAATCGGATTCATGAACGGGATGTCGGAAAGGTACAGGGCCATAGAAGCTCCCGTAATTCCCAGGACGTCAGGCGCATAGTCCTGATCGGCAGAAATGACCGATATCATGACCTGTACTTCGTTCTTATACCCCTTTTCAAACAAAGGCCGAATCGAGCGATCGGTAATGCGTGCGCTCAGAATCTCTGTCTCTGTAGGTCGGCCTTCACGTTTGAAAAAACCGCCGGGAATTTTGCCCGCTGAATATGCCTTTTCGCGGTAGTCGACCGTCAGAGGAAAGAAACTCAATCCTTCGGAAGGCACAGCTGCGCCGACCGCGGCCACCAGGACCATCGTGTCGCCTAGCCGGACAACGACGGAACCATCGGCCTGCTTTGCCAGACGCCCGGTTTCGATCGAAATCTTTTTCCCATCTATTTCTATTTCTTGAACATTCATCATAACTTTCACATACTCCTTTACTTAGCGTCGGATCCCCAACTCCTTGATGAGCGAACGATAGCGCTCGATATCTTTCTTTGCAAGATAATCGAGAAGGCGTCGCCGCTGCCCGACCATCTTGAGTAGTCCCCGCCTCGAATGGTGGTCTTTCTTGTGCTCCTGAAAGTGGGGCGTCAACTGATTGATGTTGGCTGTGAGCAGAGCGATTTGGACTTCGGTTTTGCCCGAGTTGGCGTCGCTACCACCGTACTTCGTCACAATTTCTACGGTTTGTTCCTTTGTCAATGCCATTTGGCCTCCTTCAACGTTTCCTCATTTAGAACTGAAAGTGTTTCAATTTTGTCGCGGCTGAGTTGCCGAACAAGCTGCTCTTTGTTCGGGAATGCAATCTCGTCGCGGATTCTGCTAATAAACTCAATGTGTACTTCTTCGGTGTAGATACTGTCGCTGAAATCAAAAATGTGAACTTCGACGACGGTCTGTGTGTCTTCGAACGTGGGGCGGGAACCGATATTCATCATCCCGTTCAGCGAACGCCCTCTGAGCCTGGCGCGCACTGCGTAAACCCCATTCATCGGCAGTAGCTTGTGCTCAGACTCGAGCCGCAGATTAGCGGTGGCAAAGCCCAATTCTCTGCCACGCCCGGCACCCTCTACCACGGTACCCCGCAAAGAGTAGCGCCGCCCGAGCGCCGCCGCAGCACCGCGGACGTCGCCCTTGCTAAGCAACTCGCGAATGGCCGTACTTTTCAGGCGATGCCGTTCGTTTTTTACTTCTGAAAGCTCCGTCACCGTAAAATCGAGTTGCTCGCCGAGAGACTGCAGCGTGCTGACACCCCCACTGCGATTGTGTCCGAACGCATGGTCGTAACCAATGATAATCTCACGGAATCCAATCCGCTCATAAAGATATTCTTTAACAAAGACATCCGCCGGCGTTTTCGCAAGTTCCGGGGTAAATTCAACAATCACCAGCCGCGAGAGGTCCTCTTCACCAAGCAGCGAAATCTTTTCCTTCACATCGGTAAGCATTCTGAGCCGCGGCTTCTTTGCCGGCGCAAGCACCAGCTGCGGATGGGGATCAAAGGTGACCAGCGTACTCGAGGTATTCAACGCTTTGGCCCTCCGGCAGAGCTCACGCAGCACAAACCGATGTCCGAGATGTACGCCATCGAACGTCCCAACCGTCAAAACCGCCTGATCATTTCGTTCGACATCCTTCAGATTCCAGAAAACTTCCATCGCTGTGCTTACGAGACGTTGTATGCCCGAACGAACTCTCGGATCGACCAGGCATGGTCCAACTTGTAATTACCAACTTGTGTACGCACCAGTTCTGCCAGATGCCCTCCTGTGCCGAAAACCTGCCCCATGTCGTGGGCCAGGCTGCGAATATACGTTCCCTTGGAACAGCGCACCCGGATGGTAAAACGGGGCAAATCGACGTCGAGGAGCTCAATCGCATGCACGGTAACATTGCGGGGTGGCCGCTCAACAATCACGCCTTCTCGCGCCATTTCATAGAGGCGTTTGCCGTTCATCTTCAGCGCCGAATACATCGGCGGCACCTGTAGAATGTCACCGGTAAAGTCGTGCAGAAGGCGTTGCACATCGTCGCCGGTTACATGACTGCTATCAGCTTCGGCCACAACCGTGCCGGTTCTGTCATAGGTATCAGTGGCGCGTCCGAGCTCTACGACGGCCTCATACACCTTCTCTGTACCCATGAGCTCCGGAACACGTTTTGTCGCTTTGCCGGTACATACGAGAAGTACTCCGGTGGCAAATGGGTCGAGCGTCCCTGCGTGACCTACCTTTTTCACGTGTACGGTACCCCGAATCTTTTTCACCACGTCGAAGGACGTCCACCCCTCAGGCTTGTTGATGTTCAAAACCACGCCCGACTGAAACGCGCTTGAATCATCCGGCAGCGGCAACCGTCCCGGCACTTGTCGTTCCACCGCGATCACGATTTGGCCTTCTTTATGAGCGCCTCGATATTGACGGCGTAGTCCACAGAATCGTCTAATACAAATGTAAAGTCGGGAA
>CAZTNL010000064.1:0-9200 GCA_964614885.1 uncultured Calditrichaceae bacterium
CCTGTTTGCTCCGGTCGATAAGATATTTTCAGGATTGCAAGAGGGACAGATTCTTTTTTCGGGCCTGCGCCCCGTGTCTGAAGTCGCCGAGACCTGGTCGTGGATTTCGCCAGAGCTGCCCGAGGCCAATCGCATGTACCACCGCTTCCTGAATCATGTGCGCGACGCCTATGAATACGATGATGAACCTCTCTGTTTTGTGGCTATCGTACTTTGCCTGCCGCGGGCCTTTCTCGATAAGTTCGCCCGCATAGAAAGGCCTGAGTTGGGGTTTATCGAGTACCGGCTGCCGATTTACGCGCAAATATTCGGCACGCCGATCTGCAGAGAGCATGCAATCCGTCCCTGGTGGGGCACGACGGATCGCTATACGGTCCGCAGCACCTTGCGGGCGCTGCCGTTCGAAATATGGGTGCCGACCATGGCGCTGAACCTGTTGCGACCGAACGGCGCCCGGATATTTCACCCCTTCTGGCGGCCGACGCCATCCGGTTTTACGGGATGGGTTTCAGCTTTCTTGAATGGTTTGTGGCGAGCGGTTATCGCCCTGTTGCGCGGTCTGCCGGTTTGCTAAACGATGTATTTATCTTCGCAATGAAGCTAGGGCGGGGTAATGGCGTGAAGAAGAAATCGCTTGCTGTTTATGGGTATCTATGGGTACATTATAAATTTCCTATAAGTATACTGGCTGTATGACAGAATTCAAACCAGCTGGGGGCGAATAGAAATGAAACGAATGCAAATGCTTGTCGGCGCGATCCTTGCTCTGGTGCTGGGAGCTGCCTGTGTCGCGGGGACATTGCCGGGTAGAATCGTCGCTTTAGTGCTTCTGATTTGGGTTGTTCTTTATGTTTTTACTTCCGGAGCATCTTTGCGATTTGCAGTGGTCCTTAGCAGCATAGCGGTGACGCTCATCTTGACTGACGTCTTTGTCAGAATTTTTATGCCAGGCTACATGTTTTTCCGCCCAAACGCTATGTTCATTGTCACCTCTCCGGAGCGCCCGTATGTGCAGCGCTATATGGCGAACCGTAAATACGACGGCATGACCTACGGTGATCTGGCGGCCATGTCTGGGAAAGACTATCTTCGGGAGCCGCGTCACATGTTTTTTTTCTCTGACGCCTACGGGTTTCGCAACCGGCCTGAAATAGCCGAACAGCCCAGTGATATGCTCGTGCTTGGAGATTCCTTTGCCAGCGGCGTGGGTTCGTCGCAGGATTCGACCTGGGCGTCTCTACTCGCTTGTAAGCACGGGATCAGGAACTACGTCCTTGCATTTCCTGGCAGCCCGTGGCAGCAACTCATCGATTTGAAAATGGAGTTTCAAAGGCTGAATCTGCGACCGCACGCCACTGTGCTGCTGGCGCTCTTTTCCGGAAACGATCTCGATGAAACTTACGGTCCCTCCAACAAGCTGAGTGATTTGCCGGCCAATGGCTTGGTGGATAGTTTCCTGCAGAGTCTGGACACTTTCAGGCGCCGATCGCCCATCAGAAGACTGGGGCGGCAATTGCGGTGGAGGGCGTACAAGCTGACCAACGAAAACCAGGAAGAAGATTCGCCGATTGTAGTGAAGCCATTCCTCAGCGGTCGCGACATTGCATTTTATAAGGACTACGTTGCGCACGCAGGGCGCTCTGCCGAGGAGTTGCGGGCGCTGCCCAAGTTTTCCCGCTTCATATCAACGCTCGATGACCTGACAGGGTTTTGCCGGGAACACGAGCTGCATTTGAAGATGGTCGTTTTTCCGTCAAAGCCGGAAGTGTACAGGTGGGTCGTAGACGAGCAGGCGCCATGGTCGACTTCCGCCGAGCCGACACCATTCTCTTCGATTGTTGTCCATTACTGCGAGGAACACCATGTGCCTTGTTTGGATTTGACGCCGCACCTGGTCAAAATTTCGCATGATTTGTTCCTGAAGTCAGGGAGAATCCTCTGGTGGTATGACGATAGCCATATCAGCCACCTGGGCCACAGGGTCGTCGCCGGCTTGATTTACGAACACTTGTTGCGCCCGTCGCCCATGACCTCTGTTTCAGAACGACACCATTTATAAAACTCATACGCATTTTCCATCTCCTATCTCTATAGAGATAAACAATTTGAAAAAGAAAAAGTAGTTTGCACCTGAACGACAAGAAACGCGCACTTCTCGAAAAACTCCTGCAGGAGGAGGGACTGGGTTCCGACGTTGCGGAAAGCATCCCTCATGTGGAGCATCACGGCTTTCCGCCACTTTCCTTTGCGCAGGAGCGGCTCTGGCTGCTCAATCAACTTCAACCCGACAGCCCGGTCTACAATTTTCCCGCAGCCGTACGCCTGAGCGGCCGCCTCGACGTTCCGGCGCTACAGGCTGCTTTGGATAAGGTGATCGCCAGGCATGACATCCTCCGCGCTTCGTTCACAAGCGGAGAGAGCGGGCCGGAGGAAGGGATTGCACCCGCGTTTCATCTGCCAATAGAAATAGTGGATTTCAGTGCCCTGCCGGAGAGCGCCCGCGAACAGGAAGCCCTGGCGTTCGCGAATGCCGAGTTGCGACGTCCCTTCGTTCTGGCCACGCCTCCGCTCCTGCGAGCTTATGTCATCTCCCTGTCTCCGGAAGAGGCGGTCTTCATGCTGGTGATTCACCATATCATTGCCGAAGTCTGGTCCGTCGCGCTTATTTTTCGGGAAATCGAGCAGTGCTACGACGCAGAGCTCTCGGGCCTGGCCCCGGCTCTGCCGCCAAATGCCATTCAATATGCGGATTTTGCCAACTGGCAACGCGAGCAAATGCGCGGCGCCAGGCTTGCAACAGAGCTTGCCTACTGGAAGGAGCAGCTTGCCGGTGAACTGCCGGTCTTGCGCTTGCCGACCGACCGGCCCCGGCCCTCGGCCCAGACGCTGAACGGCGCCTGGTCGACGCGCAGGTTTCCGGCTGAGTTGTACAAGCGGCTTCTCGTTCTGGGCCAGGAAAACGGGGCGACGCTGTTCATGACGCTGCTTGCGGGGTTCGCGGCCATGCTGTCGCGCTATTCTGGCCAGGGGCAGTTGCTCATTGGTAGCCCTGTGGCCGGTCGCACCAGAGCGGAAACCGAGTCGCTTGTTGGACTCTTTGTGAACACCGTGGTCTTGCGTCTCGACCTGACGGGGAATCCTTCCTTTTCTGAAGTGCTGGGCCGTGTTCGAAAGGTCTCCATCGGCGCCTTCGCTCACCAGGAGGTCCCTTTTGAAAAATTGGTTGAAGAAATTCGTCCCGAACGTAGTCTGAGCAATACGCCCGTCTTTCAGGTGATGTTTTCCCTGCAGAATACGCCTTCTCCGGCGTTGCGTCTCGAAGGTCTCCGCCACGCTGAGCCTCTGACCCCACGGGAAATTCACAACGGCGGCTCTAAAGTGGATCTGGCACTGTTTGTTGAAGAGAGCGGCGGGAGTCTGACGGCTTCCTTTGAATTCTGCACCGATTTGTTCGAGGCCACCACTGTTGAGCGCATGCTGGAACAACTCCAGGTCTTGCTGACTGCGGCAGTGTCCTCCCCAGATTGTCCTGCTTTGTCTTTGCCGCTGCTGACGGAGAATGAACGTAGATTGCTGCTATCGGAGTGGAACGGCGAAAGGAGTGCTCTTGATTTAGACAGACCGGTGCATGTACTGGTCGCAGAACAGGCCCGGCGAACGCCGGATGCCAGGGCGGTTGTTTGTGCTGGGGAAGAACTGACCTACCGCGAACTCGATGATCGGACCAACCGACTGGCACGCTATCTGATGGAGGAGGGCGTCGGGCCGGACACATCCGTAGGCGTGTGTTGCGAAAGGAATCTGTGGATGCCGGTTGCTATGCTGGCTATTCTGAAGGCGGGAGCTGCCTACTTGCCGCTCGACCCGAACTATCCGGAGGAACGCCTGCGCTTCATGCTCAGAGACGCCCGGGCACCGCTGGTTTTGTCTGAAACTCACCTTGCTGAACGCCTGAGTGCGTGTGAATCCCGCATCGTTTGCCTCGACCGGGACTGGCCCCGGCTTTCTGAATTTCCGTGTGATGAACCCGGGCAGGTGGTCGCGCCTCAGAACCTTGCTTACGTCATCTACACCTCTGGTTCCACAGGACGGCCTAAGGGCGTTGCGGTGCCGCACGAAAGCTTGCTGAACTTGGTCTTCTGGCACCGGGCAGAGTTTGCTGTCACCAGCGCAGACCGCGCCACACAAATCGCCAACATGGCGTTCGACGCATCCGTCTGGGAGGTGTGGCCATATTTGACCGCTGGCGCTTGTTTGTATCTGGCGCCTCCGGAAGTGCTCATCGACAGCGCGCGGCTGCGAGACTGGCTTGTTGCCAGCTCTGTTACGCTTTCATTTGTACCGACGCCGCTTGCGGCTCCGCTCCTGGACCTCGAATGGCCGGAGGACGTGGCGCTGCGTGTCTTGTTGACCGGCGGCGACCGGCTGCAATCGGCGCCGCAAAAAAGCCTGCCGTTTGCGCTGATCAACAACTATGGGCCGACGGAAAACGCGGTCGTCGCGACATCGGGCATCGTGGGCCCGGTTGGGCGGGGCGCACCCGGCATTGGCCGCCCCATTCGAAACTGCCAGATCTACGTGCTGGACAAGGAGTTGAACCTTGCGCCGATAGGGGTTGCCGGTGAACTCTGCGTCGGGGGAGCGAGTCTGGCACGCGGCTATTTAAACCGTGCCGACTTAACCGCCGAAAAGTTTATTCCAAACCCGTTTGGTGAGGTCCCCGGTGCCCGACTCTACCGCACAGGCGATCTTACCAGGTTTCGGCCAGACGGATCTCTGGAGTTTCTCGGCAGGATGGACGATCAGGTAAAGATGCGTGGCTTCCGAATCGAGCTTGGGGAAATCGAAGCAGCGCTTGCTGCTGTCGCAGGAGTGAAACAGGCGGCGGTTGCGGTCAAAGGCCGGGAGCCGAATGATAGGCGCCTGACAGCGTATCTGGTTTGCGACGGAGAGGATGAGGTGACCCCCGAGCGGGCACGCAGGCATCTGGAGAAGACTCTGCCGGGCTACATGTTACCATCCGCCTGGGTCTTCCTGAGGGACCTGCCGCTAACTCAGAACGGCAAGATCGACCGGAAGGTACTGCCTGAGCCGGGACCGGCTGAAGCTGCCGAGGAAGTTTTGCTTCCGCGCAACCCGGTCGAGGAGATTGTCGCCGGGGTTTGGGCCGAAGTGCTGCAGCTCGAAAAAGTTGGCGTCGAGAACAATTTTTTCGATCTCGGCGGACATTCCCTGATGGTCACACAGATACTGACCCGGATTCGTGCGCTTTTCCGGGTTGAGCTGCCATTGCGAACCCTATTCGAGAACCCGACGGTTGCGAGCGTCTCGGCTGCGCTTGTCGCGCACGAAAAAACACCTGACCGCATAGAAAAAATGGCTGAGATGTTGAAGAAAATCAAGGGCATGTCTTCAGAAGAGAAGCAGGCCAGGCTCAAAAAGAAGCAGCCGGTGGAGAGCGTTTCATGACAAAGCCGCCGGCTGCGCACGGTTTTTCCGCCGAAGACCTGGACATTCTCCAGCAGATGCTGGGGGAGGACGACAGGGCGTCCGGAAACGCCACCGCGCCAATTCCCATCAGGCACGATCGTTCAAACGCGCCGCTGTCATTTGCACAACAGAGACTGTGGCTACTCCAGCAGCTGGACCCGCGCAGTCCCGTGTACAACGTGCCGGTCGCCCTGCAAATAGACGGTCGCCTCGATGTTGCTGCGCTCCGGCAAGCCTTTGCGCACATGCTGCGACGGCATGATATTCTCCGCGTTTCCTTTGTTAAAGAAAACGCAGGTCCCCGCCAGCTCGTCTCGGAGAGCCTGGAGGTACCTATCGAGCACAGCGATCTCCTGCACGCGGCCGACCGGGAGAAAGAGGCCAGGAGCCTGATCGACGGTGCCGTCCGGGAACCATTCGACCTCTCGAAGCCGCCGCTTTTGCGATCCCGGCTCCTGCGTCTGGAGGAGGAACGGCACGTTTTCGTGTTTATCATGCACCACATTATTTGCGACGGATGGTCGATGGGCGTTTTCATTCGGAAGCTGACCCAGCTCTATCAGGACTTCGCCAAAGGCCGGAAGCCGGGACCCGACATTCCGAAGTTGCAGTATGCGGATTTTGCTGCGTGGCAGCGAGAATGGCTCTCCGGCGACCATGTCAGCAGCCAAATCAACTACTGGAAAAACCAACTTAGCGGCGACTTGCCGGCCACGGAGTTGCCTGCAGATCGCCCGCGGCCAGCCATTCAAACGTCCCAGGGTGCTTTGGAGGCGCGTGAATTCTCAGGAACCCTGCTACAGGACCTGCAGCGACTTAGCCGGGCCAACGGGGCGACCCTTTTCATGACCCTGGCCGCCGGTTTCAAAGCTTTACTTTATCGCTACACTGCGCAGGACGATTGCCTGCTGGGCACGGTTGTGGCCAACCGCAATCGGGCTGAATTGGAGTCGATGCTGGGATTCTTCGTCAATACGCTGGTTCTGCGCACTGACCTGTCAGGCAACCCGAGCTTCCGGGAGTTGCTCGGGCGGGTGCGCGAAACGACGCTGGGCGCCTTTGAGCACCAGGAATTGCCATTTGAAAAGCTGGTGGAAGAAATAAGGCCCGAGCGGGATGTAAGCCGAACGCCTTTTTTTCAGATCATGTTCGCCTTTCAAAACGCGCCGAAATCAGAGTGGAACATTCCCGGCCTCAGGTTGAAAGAACTCCAGGTCCATACCGGCATGTCGAAGTTCGATTTGACCGTTTCCATCGAAGAGGCCGAAACAGGCCTTGTGACCACGGTCGAATTCAACACGGATCTTTTCTCAGCAGCCAGCATTCGCCGGCTTCTCGCAAACTTCGAAACGATACTGAGGAGTGCCGCGGCCCATCCTGAGAAACGACTGTCCGAACTTGAGCTCCTTACGAACACAGAGCTTGACCAACTCGCGGCCTGGAGCGGCGAACAAAGGCCGTGGCCGGAGCACGCGCTCATCCATGAGCTCGTGGAGAAACAAACGGCGGCTCAGCCCGATAGCATTGCGGCCGTCTGCGGACCAGAGACTATGACCTATGGTGAGCTCAACGCGCGTGCAAATCAGTTGGCGCGCCTTCTCCGAAAACACGTTGCAGGACCTGAGCGGCTGGTAGCCATTTGCTGCGACCGCAACCTGATGATGTTGGTCGGGATGCTTGCGACTTTGAAAGCAGGCGCGGCCTTTCTCTCCCTGGACCCATCTTATCCGCAGGAACGCCTGCGCTACATGCTGGACGACTCCGGGGCCGGTATCCTGCTGACCCAGGAACATTTGCGGGAGGGATTGTCTGAAGGAAATCGGATTGTAATCTGCCCGGCTCAGGAGCGCGAACGCATCGCTGCTGAAGCAGATACCGACCTCGGTGCCGGCGTTGATTTGGAAAATCCGGCGTACGTGATCTATACCTCCGGCTCAACGGGGTTGCCCAAGGGCGTCGTCGTTCGGCAGCGGGGACTGTTGAACCTTGTCCACTGGCACGTCGATGCCTTTAAAGTGACTGCAGACGACCGCGCCTCACAGTTGGCCGCGACCGCGTTTGACGCTTCTGTCTGGGAGGTCTGGCCATATTTGTGCACGGGCGCTTGCCTGTACCTGACACCCGGCGATGTTCTGACCTCGCCGGCGGCATTGCGTGATTGGTTTTTGAAGAACCACATATCCGTGGCATTCGTGCCGACACCGCTCGCCGAGCCGCTTTTGTCGCTCGACTGGCCCGCCGGCGGAGCTCTGCGGACCTTACTGGTTGGCGGCGACAGGCTGCACGATTTTCCGCAGCAGGGTTTGCCGTTTAAGCTGGTCAACAACTACGGTCCGACCGAAAACACGGTGGTTGCTACCTCCGGCGATGTGGCGGCCGGCGTAAACGGCGGCAATTCTCCATCCATCGGTCGCGCGATCCGGAATACGGAGATCTATGTGCTCGATGCACATCTGAACCGCGTGCCTGTGGGTGCGCCGGGTGAGTTGTGCATTGGTGGCGAGAGCCTGGCGCGAGGCTATTTGGGGCGGCCGTCTCTGACTGCAGAAAAATTTATTCCGCACCCTTTCGCTGAGCAGGCGGGTGCCCGTATCTACCGAACGGGCGACCGCGTGCGCTTTCTCGCCGATGGCCGCCTTGAGTTTCTGGGCCGGATGGACAATCAGGTTAAGATTCGCGGTTTCAGAATCGAACTCGGTGAGATAGAGGCGACGCTTGAACAGCTGCCGGGTGTGGCAACCGCCATCGCCGCGGTGCATGCGGAGGGCGGCGATCCGAGGTTGGTCGCGTACGTCCTGGCTGACGAGCGCGAGTCCACCAGCCTCGAGCGCATACGCCATGAACTTGCCAGAAGACTGCCAAAGTACATGATTCCCTCGGCCATTATTTTTCTGGACGAGCTGCCTTTGACGGCCAACGGCAAGGTCGACCGGGCGGCGCTTCCGGCTCCGGAAGGAGTGCGTCCCGAACTCGGCGCCGGTTTCGTGCCGCCGGAAACGGAGCTGGAGCGGAGCATCGCCTCAGTGTGGCGCGAGGCGCTGGGCATCGACCGGGTCGGGGTTTATGACAACTTCTTCGATCTGGGCGGACATTCGCTCCTCCTGATTTCGGTGCAGGCGCGACTTAAGGAAGTGCTCAATCGTGAGATTTCGATGGTAGATCTGTTTAAGTATACCACGGTGGACGCCCTGCGCCGCTATTTTGGCGAAGAGGGGCAGAAGGACAAGAAACTCGATAATATTCATGACACTGCAAATAAGCAAAAGCAGGCTATCAAAAGGCAAACGAGATTGATGAAGGAGGTTAAGAAGTATGAGTGACACAGCGCATGATGCTCTCGGCGGTATCGCGGTAGTGGGCCTTGCCGGACGTTTTCCCAAGGCGGGGAATATTGAACAATTTTGGCACAATCTACGCAACGGGATCGAGGGTATCTCATTCTTCTCTGATGAGGAATTGGTAGCCTCCGGCGTCGACCAGAGCGTATTTAACAATCCCGCTTATGTCAGAGCGGGCGGCATGTTGGATGATATGGACAAGTTCGACGCCGGCTTTTTTGACTATACTCCGCGTGAAGCCGAGGCGATGGACCCGCAGCAGAGGGTTTTCCTGGAAACCGCCTGGGCAGCGCTTGAGAACGCCGGGTGTGATGCCCACAAGTATGAAGGCGCCATCGGCGTGTATGCGGGTATCGGCATGATCGCCTACGT
>CAZTNL010000065.1:0-9199 GCA_964614885.1 uncultured Calditrichaceae bacterium
TCATGAACCGTCTCGAGATTCTCGGCGAAGGTGTGTGTTGTTGAAAGGTAGACGACGGCTGTTCTCGGGATCATGATCTGTTTCCCCATCTTGTCGTGCAGCGCCAACACATTCTCCATGATCTCGGCATCCCGATCCTGCAGGTGGCCAGTCTTTGCCGAATTTGCGAAAATCAGCTTCAACTCCTCTCCCGAAAGAGCGAGTTCGATGCTATTTGCCGGGTTGACGCCAAACACCCTCAAAAAAAACATGGCTGAATGATTGAGCACGACAATGAATGGTTTGAAGAGCTTGTAAAAAAGGTCGAGAGGTACCGCAATCCAGAGGGTCGTCTTCTCGGCCATACGGATTGAAAGCGACTTCGGCGCCATCTCTCCGAGTACGATATGCAGGTAGGTGATAATGCCGAAAGCGATGCCAAACGCCAGGCTGTGAACGACCGTTTCCGAGAAAATTCCCATCGGTTCAAACACGTGGTCGAAGAGCGCCCGCGCCAGGAACGGCTCGCCGACCCAACCCAGAGCCAGGCTGGTGAACGTGATGCCTACCTGACAGGCCGACAGGTAGGCATCCAGGTTTTTCAGGATGCGGGCCGCGGTTCTGGCTGCAAGGCGTCCGTGCTCCAAATGCGGCGCCAGTTGGGAAGAACGCACCTTGACGATTGCAAACTCCGCCGCAACAAAAAAGCCGTTGAGGAAGACGAACAGGAGGATGACGAAGGTATTGAGTATGTGTTCCATCAATGAAAGGATAGAAAAGAATCAGTTGTAAGTAAGATACGCAGCGTGACTGCAAAAATCAATCAAAATATGCAGCGACTCGCCAGGAGACCGGCGCGGCCCTAATTCCGGGGACGGGCGGCAGCAAGTTTCCTGGCGGCGTCAGGCTCCGGCATCAGCAGTATCTCGATGCGCCGGTTTCTGGCGCGTCCCCGGCGCGTCCGGTTCGTTGCGACCGGGCGGTACTGCCCCAATCCGACGGCTTCGAGATTCCGGGCGTCGATACCTACGACTTCGTTGAGGAAATGAACGACGTTGGTCGCCCGCGCCGCGGACAATTCCCAATTGCTGGGAAATTCGTTCTGCAATCTGGGATGAATGGGCACATTGTCGGTGTGCCCCTCCACCCGGATTCTCTTGCCGGTCGCCTTCTTGAGAATGCCACCTATCCGGCGCAGAACGGCCGCCCCGGCCGGCGAGAGTTCTGCTTTTCCGGAAGGGAAGATGATGCGGTCTACAATCTTTACGTTGAGCTGGTCCGCCAGCCGCGTAATGGTCACTTCGCCTGCCTCCACCTGCTCTTTGAGGTCGCGGATCAGGTCTTCGTAGGTCGTCTTGAGTTTCTTGATCTCGTTGCTCTTCTCTTCAGAGACCGCTGCCATCTTTGCCTCTAGTTGCGCCGAAAGGGTCTCGTTCTTGTGCTGCAACAGCTCAACCTGAAACACCAGTTCCTGGTTCTTTTGCCGCGATTCCTCCAGCGCCGCCTGCATCGGCGAAATCTGGTCCAGGTAATAATAGCCGCCAAAGCCCAGCAGAGAAACGACCGAGATCAACAAGATTGTCGAAAATGAGTTCATTGGCTTCGGGTCCTGGGATTTTGTTTCATGATTTCATACGCGGCAATTCCAAAAGCGACTCCGACATTTAACGATTCTTTTACCCCACGCATGGGAATCGCAACCGTCAAATCCGCGGCTTCGATGAGCGGGCGACTCACGCCGTGGAATTCATTGCCGACGACCAGACACAGTGGAAATGGGTACTCCGCCGTATCAAAGGCAACGCTTGTTTCGCCGGCTTCCAACACCACAATCGCGACACCCTCCTGCCTGAGACGCTGGACCAACTGCAACGCGTCGGCATGGTACTCCCAGGGTACATGTTCCTCGGCCCCCAGAGCCGTTTTGCGAATCTCACGGTGCGGCGGTTGCGCGGTGATGCCCGTAAGAAACAGCTTCGAGATCCCGGCGCCGTCGGCGGAGCGAAAAATCGAGCCGACATTGAAAAGACTGCGTACGTTTTCAACCAGCGCGTAGACCATGAACACTCCCGACTCTCTTTTCGCTCAGTCTCGACGCTTCCTGATATGCGGTAGCCCCAAAACCCGCTCCCGGAAGCCGGCCAAGACAGTCGCGCTCCTAGGCTCCGGCTGCGACCTCATTCAAGACCTCGCCCAGGCTGTCAAACCGGTACGGCTTGGCAATGACGCCGCTAAATCCGTATTTGCGAAAGTCTGCCATGATCGGGTCATGTGAATAGCCGCTGGAAACCACTGCCTTCACTTCGGGATCGATGCTCAACAAGTTTTCCATGGTTTCCTTTCCGCCCATGCCCCCTCGAATCGTCAAATCCAGCAGCACGATATCATACGGTTCATCGGCCTCACGCGCCTGGCGGAAGAGCTGCAGCGCGCGATCTCCGTCCTCTGCCAGTTCGACCCGGTAGCCGAGCCGGTTTAACATGCGGCCCACGCTCCGGCGAATCGTATCTTCGTCATCCATGAGAAGGATTTTCATAGACGGTTTGATCGGGATTCCCACGCGCACGGGGGCGGCCGCAGGTTCCCTGGTTCTCGTGCCCGTTGGGAGAAACACGTGAAATTGTGTGCCCAGACCAACCTCGGAATCGACAGTGAGTAACCCGTTGTGGTTCTTGATGATAGAGTAGGCGGTAGCCAGGCCGAGACCGGTGCCGTTCTCCTTGGTAGTGAAATACGGATCGAAAATCTTTGTCATGTTTGCAGCAGGAATGCCGCAGCCGTGATCCCGCAGCGTGATCTTCACGAAATCGCCTTCTTTCAGCGGCAACCCGTTGTCGCTGTCTTCATGCCAGTTCCGGCCATGAATCTCCAGGAGGCCGCCCTCCGGCATTGCCTGCATGGCGTTGATAATCAGATTGTGAAACACCTGCCGCACCTGGCCTTCGTCTATGTCTACCAGCCAGAGGTCGTCGTCCAGGTGGTAGTCGCAACGCACGCTGGAGCCGTGCAGCGTGAAATCGACCGTCTCCCGCAGAAAGTGAGCGATGGAAGTTGTCTGAATGACCGGCGTGCCACCCTTGGAAAAGGTCAGCAACTGGTTGGTAAGGCGCTGAGCCCGGGCACACGCCTTTTCCGCTTCGGACAAAACCTGGGCCGGTTCTTCAGCTTCTGTTTCGAAAAAGGATTTGGCGAAAGAAATATTACCGAGAATGACTGTCAGAATGTTGTTGAAATCGTGCGCAATCCCGCCGGCGAGCACTCCGATCGACTCGAGCTTGCTCGCTTTCAGAATCTCTTCCTCCATCCTCTTCCGGTTCGAAATATCCCGGGAGACCACCACGACCCGCTTTTCGCCTGAGCCGGTTTCGTACGGCTGGCCCGAGCCTTCAAACCAGCGCCAGTCGCCACTCTTGGTTCGATAGCGGAAGACCGACCGTGCCGAAGTCCCCTCGGTAAAAGAGCGCTTGAACTGTTTTGCGATGGCCGGCGAATCATCCGGATGCATCAGATTGAGCACGTTCATGTTCAGGAGCTCGTAGTACTCGTAGCCGAGCAACTCCTTTGTGTTCTCGCTCAGATAAACCAGTGTCCCATCCTGGGTGGATTCGCTGATAATGTCATGCGAACTGTTGGCAAGCGTGCGAAAACGTTCCTCGCCGGCAAGAATCACCTCCAGCGCCTGTTTCCTGTCGCTGATATCGATAACGGTTCCGTGGATGGCCGGTCGGCCGTAATGTGAGATAACGCTGGCGATGACCTCGAGCTGCGTCTTGCCGCCGCCTTTCTTGCGGCCGGTCAGTTCGGTTTGCACGGGATCGTTTTCCCACATGGCCAGGTTCGCCAGTCGCTTTGCCGCGTCGCCGCGTTTGCTGCCATCGACCAGCTCCACTGCGGGCTTACCAACGAGTTCCTCACGCCGGTACTCGAAGATCTCCGCGAATCTGGGATTCACGAATTCAAAAACGCCATCTTTGATCAAAAAAACACCGACAAAGGATTTCTCCACCAAACTCAGGTAGTAGGGGTCGAGATGGATTTCCACCGATTGAATCAGACGGTAAACGCCCAACAGGAGAAGTACGATGCCCAGAGTTTGGCCAAACAGGCCGCTGACCGTGCCCAGAATAGGCAGCAGGCGTTCGCGTTCTGAAGCGCTGAGAAGCAGCTCGCTGTGGTAGAGCAGGCCAACGAGCAAGTTCAGCGCGATTAAAGAAATCCCCATGCCTGCCAGAACGATACCCCGGAGGTTTCGTTTGGACAGACGCCTGGAAAACACGAAGAAAAAGACGACTCCGAGGATGACGAAAATAAACCGCAGAAAAAACAGATACCTCATCATGTGGCATGCCCTCTTGGTGGTAGCGAGGTCTTCTTGCTGGCAGTTTTAACGACGGATACTGGAAGCTTCTGGGTCGCAGAGCGGATTATGGTAATAATTATTTGGGTTGTTGTCAAGTGGATATTGCCGGCGATCTTGTTTTTTGTCCCCCGGTCTCGTATATTCGAGTGAACCGCGACCCAAATTCCCCGTACAAGGAGTATTTCGTAAACTCAGATTGGCAGTGAATGCTACCAACGAATAAGTTCTACCCGATGCTGCTCGCAATGGCCGGCTGCATCGGAATCGCCGCCTTCTTCTCGATGAACGCCTCTTTGCGGGCGGTAAAGCTGCTCAATAAAATGCACGCGGAATCGGAATTCATCGAGCGAGCAACCGCTGCCTTCAAGCGCTCGGATCTGGCAGAGTTCCCACTCAGTCGCGCCACCCGGGTCGGCGTAAACAAGCGGCTTTTCAACTATGCACAAACGCGTTTCAACAGCAGTCTGCCGGAGGCCTTTTTCCCGGTCGGCAACTGGCGCGTGAGCTGGAGCGGTCCGGTCGAAACCCGGAAAGAAGGAACGCAGGAAGCCAGCTTCGTTGTGGAGTATGATTTCACGGGTCGTCTGATCCATTTCGAACAGAGCGCGCCGCAACTGCGGAAATCCCGCAACCTGAAAGAACCCACAGCGTTACGTGAAGCGCTGCGCTGCCTGCATGACTACGGAGTCGACACGACCCGGGTGCGGCTCTCCTCGAAAATTGTCAACCGGGACGAACGGCTGCTGCGTTACGACTTCACCTTCGAGAAACCCTCGCCCATCTCAGATGAACTCCTCGAATCGTACGAAATCAAGCTGGCCGGCAGCAACGTCGTGAGCTACGACGCGGCGGTCGATGTGGCCACCGAGGAAGTCATCACACCGCCTGCCTATCGCACGGCGGACATCGCGTCGAAGGTCCTGGGAATCTTAGTCTGGATTCTCGTCGTGCTCTTCGCGTTTGTCCGCTTCTTCAAGAAACTGCGACACGACGAACTCGAATTCAGGCGCGGTTTGCAGATCGGCTTCATCGCCCTGCTTCTCACCTCGGGCGCCGTGCTGAGCGTCGAGTGGGGCCGTTGGAATGAAGGGCTACTCGGCGGCGGCATTAGTGGTTTGTTAACCGGGCTCGCCCTCACCCTCATCTATGCGGTCGCCGACTCCACCATGCGCGATATCTGGCCGCAAAAACTCGCCCAACTCGACGTTATGTGGCACGGCTTCTGGCGCGTCAAAGAACTCGGCCGCAGTATCCTCGACTCGCTGTTGTTGTCCGGGCTCACCCTTTTCGGTATGGGGCTGGCGCTTTGGATGGTGGAGCAGTTGGCCATCGGGCGCATCGAGTTTTCACAGCAGTCTTTTGAACTCTTCCAGGCGGGACCTGCTTTTTTCGCCGGCATGGTCCGCACCGTCGTTTCAGCCTCCTTTGTCGGGCTGCTGCTTTTTTCCTTTTGGCCGGCCTACAGCAAAGGCGCGGTACACAATTTCTCCCTCGCCTTTGCTGCGCATGTGTTCCTCATCAATCTCGCGGGATTGCGCCTGCTCTACATTCAGCCGACCTACGTGGCCTTTCTGCTCTTTCTGCCGCTGGCGATTCTGTGGGCGTATGCCAGCATCAAGTGTGACCTGACCGCGATTCTGTCGGCCCTGTTCATCGTCGGCGTGGCGCGAACACTGATTCTTCTGCCAAATCTGCACGGCGGCATTGTCAGCCTGCCGGCTCTGCTGATGGCCTTTGCCATCGTGGCTGCGTTAGCCACCGGCTGCGTTCTGTTTGTTAGCCGGCGTTCCATACACGATTTCCGCCATTACATTCCCGCCTACGTCAGCCGAATCGCCGAACGCGAACGACTGCAAAATGAAATAGAAATCGCCAGACACGTGCAGATGCGTTTCCTGCCGCAATCTGTGCCTGAGTTTCCCGGCCTGGACATTGCCTGCATTTGTCAGCCGGCTATGGAAATCGGCGGCGACTACTACGACTTCATCCCCAACGGCCAGCGCTCGCTGGGGATTATCATTGGCGACGTTTCAGGGAAGGGCGTTTCCGCGGCCTTCTACATGACCATGGCAAAGGGAATCGTTAAGACGCTGGCCAGAAACACCAATCAGCCACGACAGATCCTGTCGGAAATGAACTCTATCTTCTACGAAAACGTACCGCAGAACGTCTTTATCAGCGTGATGTATGGCGAGTTTGATTTGGAGCGGCGCGTGCTCAAGTTTGCCCGCGCCGGCCACAACCCGTTGGTTGTCTACCGGAAAAACGGCGGGAAACTCGAATCACTTCTGCCAGACGGTCTCGCGATCGGGCTGGACAGTGGCACGCTTTTCCGGGAAACCATCGAAGAGATGGAGGTCCCGTTCGCGCCCGGAGATATCTTCGTTTTCTTTACCGATGGCATTCCGGAGGCCACCGATGCGGATGGCGCTGAGTTTGGTGAAGCACGGCTTCGGGAGCTGGTTGCCGTGCACAATCATCATCCTACGCAGCGGCTCATCGAGACCATCAGAGATGAAGTTCATCAGTTCGCCGGCACCGACCGGCAGCATGATGATCTGACGATGGTGGTCGTCAAAATCGATGAGGACGCCTGACGACCACCGGCGCCGCGCGAAAATTACGGTTTGCTTTTCTTAATCCGAATGTCGCCGTTGGTCGTCGACAGCTCGATCAAATCCCCGCCGCCATTGATCTCACCTTCAGCGGTGACGTAGCGTCGAGCTCTGTGCCAGCGCGATTTTTTGCCGCCTTCTTCTTCCCCCTGTTCGGAACTCTTGAGCGGAAAATCTGAGTAGATATTGTAATCTTCCCAGCGGTCGGTGAGCCGGATTTCAGCTTGAATTCGTGCCGGAATCTTCTCCGGCAGGTAGAGGGTTATCTCGCCGCCGGCGGTGGCCAGGTCGATGGCATGGCGTTTGGAGAAATCCTTGAGCGTCACCTCGACATCGATATCGCCGCCGGAAGTCTTGCCCTGCACGCCGCCGCGGATGTCCTTCAGCCTGAGCGAGCCGCCAGAGGTGGCCACGGTTACGCTTCCGCTGGCGTTTTCCCCGTCGATATCGCCGCCCGAAGTCGATGCGTCGAGCCGGCCGCCGACATCCCGAAACTCGATATCGCCGCCCGAGGTGCTGACCTCGACGTCTCCGTTCACAGACATCACCTGGATATCTCCGCCGGAAGTGTGCGCACGGGCCGTCCCTTTAACGTGGCTCAGTTCGATACTGCCGCCGGAGGTGTACAGTTCAACGCCTGCATTGGCCCTATCCAGCGAAATGTTGCCTCCCGAGGTTTTTGCCCTGAGCTCGCCGCCGATATCGAGCAGACGCAGATCCCCGCCTGAAGTCTTCACCGAAATCACGTTGCTGCAGTTCTTCAGACTGATATCGCCGCCCGACGTCTTGGCATTGATGACGCCGCCCATATCCTTCAGCTCGATATCGCCGCCGGATGTGCGCATCTCCACGCTACCGTTCAAACCTGTAGCGCTCACATTGCCGCCTCGCGTCTGGATATCGATATTGAAGCCCGCCGGCACCTGCACTTTGAAATCGCTGTGCACCCCGTGCCGGCTAAAATATTCGCCGCCAATTTCGATATTGTCGCCTTCCTGGCGATAGTTGGATTTCGACTTCTGCAGTACCGTCTCCGCCTCTTTACGAGTGAATGCGTCTATCTTTTTGACCTCCATGACGTGCACCTCGCGCTTTTCCCAGGCGCTGACCTCGACATCGCCGCGTATGTCGAAAATGTGCAGATTCCCGGTCTTTCCAACCTTGAAAGAACGGTCTATCTCGGCGACAAAGTAGCGCCCAGACTTTTTCAACTCTTGCGCCTGCGACGAGCCTAAGCTATTGAAAACAAACAGTGTTAGCAACGCGAGTAATCCCTTAGAAAATCCGCGTGAATGTTTCATTTGTCTCTCCATCTTGATGATACATTTCCTCTGCTGCCCGAGCCGGGTTTTCCGGACCGACGAACGTCTCACATCCTCGTTTCCTTGCCGCTCTGCAGCGCCCGGGTGGTGAGAAGTCGAACGAATTCATTCTCATCACTGCGCGCGGCGTTTTGCAGCACGGGCACGACCTCTTTCCGAAGGCGCTCGGCCAGCGCCTCTACGGCAAGGATGCGCATCGCCGGATTGTTATCTTTCAGCAGCACACGAATGAATGCGCTCTGAATATCAGCGTTCATCGGCAGCTGCCGCAGGGCCTTTCCGGCACGCAACCGCACACCCGGCACGCTGTCCTGTTGCATGGCCTCGATGAGCGCAAGTTGCAGATTCTGGTCATAAGCGACATTGCCTACTGAAGCGCGCACAGCCGCCAGCCGTGTCCCCGGATTCTCATCCCGGCGAATCGTATAAGCGAGAACGCTGCGAATGCGCGCATCATCGAGGCTGCCATGCAGAGCCACAGCCTGCATGGTTTCATAATGAATGGTGACGAGCCCTGATTTCGGCTCGAACTCGACGAGATCAACATTCGCGATCCGGTCGTCTTCAAATTGCACCCGCGCTTCTGCCGGCGGCCAGACAAATCGCCCAAAGCCAATGCCGAACAGAAAAAGCGCCACGCCGCAAGTGACCAGCACGGCCATTCGAAGCGGCAACTGGCGCCCCAGCCATTGGCGCTGCCGCGCGCTGCCAACTTCCCGCTGATTCTGCAGGCGCCGGCGCAGGGCCAGCCGCAACTCCAGCAGCCGCTCATCCGTTGGCTCGGCGACCGGCTGTCCGCGCAGCAGTTCATGTTGCTGCTTTCTCCGCGCAAAGTGTGCGCGACTTTCGTCATCCGCTGCCAGATGCCTCTCGAACTCGCGTTTTTCCGCCGGGCTCAGCTCGTCGTACAAGTACAGCGTAAT
>CAZTNL010000066.1:0-9173 GCA_964614885.1 uncultured Calditrichaceae bacterium
GCGACTTGAGTTCGACGATTTCCATGAAACTATCCCTTGAATTGTGATTCGATGTGTGAGTTAAGAATGTGAGCAATCAATCATGTTGCAGGCGCCCCGGGCTACGGACCGCAAGATATGGACGATGAGCGTGGCTTGGTGAAGCATTTTGACCTGGAGTCGAGGCATGGGTCTCAAAAGCGACTGTGCCTCGCTGTGACTTCTCCCCGAATTAGAAGCCCATACATATTGAGAGGTATGGTTTGACCGAAACTTCCGGAAAATGATTGCAAAAGCGGTCAGAATATTTAGCGTGCCATCACGAAAAGGGAACACATGGAAACTGGCTTTGTGACGGGAACTAAATATCTGGGAAAACTAACCGGTCGGCCTTAAGTACGTTGTTGTGAATGTAGAAAATAATACTCTTATTGTCAAGTCCTTTTGGGCGAATTCGCTTGATACCAGCCGAGGAACTCCCCAGCGAGGTAGTGCGAGCCGATCACGCACAACAAGTCATCTGCATGAAGGTGCGGCATCAGATCGAATTCCAGGCCGCGCTTAAGGTTATCCAAACATTCCACTTTGGCGTCAAAGGCACGCAGACTCGACGCCAGCGTTTCCGCCGGAAGCGCCCGTGGCGAATCCGGAGCGACCACGTAAATGGCATCGGCAACCTGGCCAAGAATCTTAGCGATTTCATCATAATTTTTGTCGCTCAGCAATCCGACGAGCAGAAGAAGCCGCCTGTATCGATGAAGTTCCACCAATGCCGACATCGCCGCGCGCACCGAGGCGGGATTGTGAGCTACGTCGACAACAATTTGAGGACTGCTCTGCAACTTCTGCAGCCGTCCGGGCCAGAAAACCCGCCCCAGGCCCTCTCTGAGCTGCCCCGGCGAAACCTCAAACGAGGCGTTGCGCAGCGGTTCGAGGGCCGCGAGTGCGAGAACAGCGTTGCGTATCTGTTCCCGGCCCGCCAAAGAAAGAAACACATCCTTGTAGGCCTGGGCACCGACAACGACATCGAACGTCGAACCAGCCTCGGTAACCTGCACGTTGCTCGTCCGGCACGAATCCCAGACACAGCTCAGCGGCGTGCCGGTTGCCTGGGCCACCCGTTCAAAAACGACCCGGGTCTCGTCATCTTCTGCCAGCGACAGGCACGGAACCGCAGGTTTCATGATGCCGGCCTTCTCAGCGGCGATCGCCCCGCGACCTGAACCGAGATGCTCGACGTGGTCCAAATCGATGTCGGTGACGAGACTCACAACCGGTGTGAGAACATTGGTAGCATCGTAACGCCCACCCATTCCGGTTTCTACGACAGCGATTTCGACGCCGTGGTCGGCGAAACACTTGAAGGCAACTGCCGTTAGCGCCTCGAAGTAAGAACAACCGGCCCTCTCGAGCAGTGAAGCCGCCTCAGATATGCGTCGCTGAAACTCCCGGTGTGATAGAGCAACCCCGGATATCTGAATCCGCTCTTCGACCCGCAGTAGATGGGGGGACGTAAACAGACCGGTCTTGTACCCGGCCCGCCTCAGAACTGATTCCAGCATCGCGCAAGTAGACCCCTTACCGTTGGTGCCCGCGACATGGATCGACTGGAATTGGCTCTGAGGCTGCCCCCATTCGACCAGGACTGTTTCGATGCGCTCGAGCCCTAAAGTCCAACCCTTACTTACGAGTTTTCGCAGGAACTCGTTTGTTTCATTTTCGGACATCATTTGCATGATTTGCACACTCCTGTATGCAAATATTTACCGATGGGCACGACATTCTTTGCACTAACCCTACAAACATGCCCGCTATTTAGGGGCAAAAAGTCGTATTTTCTTGCAAGGCGCGGACGAATTAATTGGATCGTAACTGCTTGTTTTTGTGTCTGCTTCTGCCGAGTAGGCCGCGTGCGCCCGACTCGGAGCGACACAAAGTGACATTTCCTTAACATGCAGCCCCCACGCCTTCGTTGGTGGCATATTATTTGCATTTTAGCGCGAAACTCACCGATTTATAACCGGGGCATTTCGGGAAAGAACGAAGCATCTTGAACTTGCGACTCAAAAAAATCGGAGGAGCGCTGACGCTCCTCCTGTGCGTGAGTCAACTCTGTTACGCCGGCATTACGGGTACCCTTTCCGGAACCATCACCGATAAAGACGCCGGTACGGTTTTGCCGGGCGCCGCTATTGTGGTTGAAGGCACGACCATTGGCGCTATGGCCGACAAGAATGGCCGGTACGTCATCTACAACCTTCCTGCCGGAAGCTACGATGTCAGCATCACCATGATCGGCTATTCCCGCATGACTGTGAGGAATGTCACCATCAACGTCGATTTGAACACACCGCTGAACGTGAAGCTCAGCGCGAAGGTGTTGCCACTCAAGGAAGTCGTGGTTACAGAGAAAAAAAGGCTTATTCAACCCGAGGTGACCTCCTCTACATATTTTGTTTCCGGCGCCGAAATCAGCGACCGTTTGCCGATCGACTCGTACCTGGATGCGGTCTCCCTTCTGCCGGGTGTCGTCGGCAACCATGTTCGGGGTGGCCGGGCAACCGACGTTCTCTATCTGCTCGACGGGCTGCCGGTACAAAGCAGCTTTTCACGACAAATCTCTGCGGATTTTCCGAACAATTCCATCGCCGAAATGATGGTTCAGACCGGCGGTTTCTCGGCCGAATATGGACACGCCACCTCTGGCATTGTCAACATTGTATCCAAGGACGGTCGCAACAAAGTGAGCGGTGGTGCCAGGGTCTACTCTGATTTTGTCCAGACAGCCGTCGCAGACAACGACAATTCGCGGCGGCTCGAATTCAATGTTGGCGGCCCTCTAACACTAGGGCTCGGCGGCCCGCTCATCAACGCCAACTATCTCGTGGCAGCGGACCTCAATCTGAGCGATACGGCGCATCGGCGCCAACTGAAAAATGCTGTCGATTCACCCGTTTTTTCCAACTACAATATCAACTCGAAACTCTCGCTCGATCTGAACAGCAATACCCTCCTCACTCTGCAGGGGCTGGTATCAAACTGGCATTGGCGGCAGTTCGACCCACAATTTGAGCTAAATCCTCAGGGATTGGCGCAAAACGGACATTACAGCCATCGCCTGAGCGCCTCCCTCACCCATACCTTCTCGGCAAAATTCTTCGCGGCGCTTCGCTATGGCTTTTACTCAACGAAGCGAGAGATCCTGGGCACTGCCGGCGACACTCCGCCGGAACTCGTTTTCGACGACCCGCAGGACGCTACGAGCCAGGTCTTAAGCGGCGATCAACCGCGTCGGGAAAATACGCGCGAACGGTTGCATATTGTTAAACTCGACCTGGTTGGCGAGGTGGCCGAACACCACATTATCAAAACCGGCATTGAAGCCCAGAGCTATCGCGTCAGGTCGCAGGCAACAATATACGAACCCGTCACTCAAAAAGGCAACGTCAACGCGATTATTTTCAACCGAACCAACGAAGATTATGCCCGGTCACCCAGCACATTCGCCCTCTATGTCAATGATAAAATCTCATTCAGGAAGGTCGTGGCTAACTTCGGGCTGCGGTACGACGTGCTTTCGCCCGACATCCAGCTCGACCAGATTCCGGCGGCATTCAGCCAGCTCCAGCGCACGCTACGCGCCCCCACAAGTCGTGGCAGCTCGCAAAAATACACCCGGGTTTCACCGAGACTCGGAATCTCGCTACCTCTGTCCGGGGACGAGAGAATTCATCTCAACTACGGCTGGTACTACCAACTGCCGCCGCTATACTATTATTACACGAACGCTGCTGCAAATCCAGGCGACACCTATCTGCCGCGCATCGGAAACGTGGAGCTGGAACCAACCAAAACCATCTCCACTGAGTTCAGCTATAAGAGAGTTGTCTCCGATGGCCTGCTTTTTGTTTTATCCGGTTTCACCAAACGGTTCGAAAATCTCGTCGACACCAGAATGTTCATCCTGCCCGACAGCCTGAGAGCCTCCGGCGCCTCGAATATCGGATTCACACAGTACGTCAATGCCGGTTCGGCGAGAGCCTCTGGATTCGAAGTCACTTTGCAGAAACGCATTGCATCATCGTGGACCGCGCGCCTCAGCTACAGCTACATGAAAGCAAGCGGCAACAGCACCACCGCCGAAGCGGGGCACGAGAGAGCTCTGTCGGGACGCGCCCTAAAGGAGGGCACCACCTTCCCGCTGAGCTGGGACCAGCGGCATTCAGTCATTTTTAACGCCGACTATGCCGGTGCCAGGCTCGCTCTTAATTTGTTATACCGTGTCTTTAGCCCGCTGCCGCTCAACACTGATTTCGGCCAGTCCCCTAACGCTGAACGTTCACACTGGCGCCACCTCGTTGACATGCGGGCTTACTGGAAAAGTGAGCATCTTATGGGAGGTCACCTGCGACCATTTGTCGAGGTTCGAAATCTTCTTGATGAGAACAACCTGCTGCAAGAGCCGAACGCGTCGATCGGCATCGGGGCGTATCGCCTTTTCGACCCGATCAAATCGGACACCGGCAGGCGGCTGCGCATCGGCATCAGCCTTGATTTTTGACTATCCCCCGCCGCATACCCCTTTCACGTAAAAAAGCCCGCCGCCCAAAAATCGGGCGAGCAGGCTTGTGTTTCCGCAATTAGGTTCGTTTCTTCGGCTGCGGCTATGCGGCAAGCGCCGCCCGTCTTAGCCGATTCTCGAATTCCGTCGCTGTAACCCGGTATTTGAAGGCCTTACTGCCGTTCACAAAAATCACCGGAATCTGCTCCTTGAACTCCTCGAACAATGCCTCGTCCCGGGTGATATCGACGACTTCGAGCTCAAATGGACAGCTGCGCTGTACCTGCATCATCACCGACTTCGCCACCTCACAGAGGTGACAATCTGGCTTTGAGAGCAGCCTGACCCTAATCGGTTCCGGCATGCTGCTTCTCGAACTCCTCGAACTTCATCTTTTCGTACAACCGCTCAGACATGAACTCCAGAATCAGGCGAAATTTCTCCGGTGGAATGAACCCGGAAACAGTTGTCAGAAGCTCGCCTTTGGCGTTCATGAAAGCTGTGGTCGGAAACCCGGTAACACCGAACATCATCGCCAGCTCCTGGCCTGTATAGTGCGCATCTTTGAATGCAAACTTGTCGGCCGTCTCGGCGTTGAGCTTTGCCAACACCACGTGCTCGTTCGCATACTCGGCTACATTGCTGTTGCCGTAGGTGTCTTTGTCCATCACTTTGCACCAGTGGCACCAATCGGTGTAGAAGTCGATAACGAGGAGCTTGTTCTGCTTTGCCGAAAGCGCGATCCCGTCGTCGAAGGTGTTCCACTGGACCTTTTTGTTCCCTTCACGACCATCGTTCGTCACCGAGGTGCTTACCTTGTAGGAGAATGCGAGCAGCGGAAGCAACAAACTCGCGGCCAAAAGTAGTGTCTTTCTATTCATAGTTACAATCCATAGTGTTTACATGTTGCTACCGAATAATCGCCAACCGGCCGGTCGTTTCGCTCTGGACCTCACCGGTTGTGCCCTGTCCTCTTGCAATAATCTTGTACAAGTAGACGCCGTTGGCTGGAACATCACCCTGCTCATCAAGGCCATCCCAATCTACCATGTTGAAACCGCTGACGGCGTTGTCGTATTCCACCGTCTTAATCAGTTGACCGGAAACAGTGTATATTTTTATCACGATCCGCGCGTCCTGGTTCATCAGAAACGTGAAAGTTGTCTTGCCTGCGAACGGGTTGGGATAATTCATCCCTTCGCGCAAAACCAGACCCTGCTCGTGCGCAATACGCACCTCCACAGATGCACTGGACGAATTGTTTGAATTGTCCCACGCCTTGACCGCCAATGTATGCGTTTCCTCCCCGCCCACAGGCTGGCAGGGCACATTAACACCGCCGATCTGTACCTCCTCGGGAAATTGCAACGGAAACTCGATACTGCCGCGCAAGGGATCGCCTTCGTCGAAGCGAAAAAGGTCGGTCAAATCGATGGTGCCGATTCCGTTGAAGCGATTCAACTGTGACAGGCAGGTTTCCTCATCTGGGTCGATTCTTAGCGTCAGCTGGTGGCCGATCTCGCCGGCGATGTTTATCCCACTTACAGTATCGGCCAATTCCACGACCATCGTCGCATTTTCACCCAATATATCTCCGGTCGTGAAATTCGGTCTCTCCTTGAAGAATATGTTTATCTCCGGGCCGTCCGGGTCGACGAGAGACGACGAGGTGCTGCTGACAGCGATGCTGTCGCGGAAGCCGGAGCCGTCGGTCGACTCGTTCCAAAAATAGGTGCTGATTCGCGCCAGTTTGCCGCCGTACGACAGATCCTTCGGGACCACAAACCGCGCTGTGAATTTACCGCTGGTGACCGGAACGGTGCCGCGATAGATTGAATTCCCGGGAAGAAAATAGGTCTGCGTCGACCCGGCCTCGGGTACATGTTCCACCTTTTTCCTCGAATCCCGAGCCGTCACCAGAGCCGTTCCGTTAAAGTCGCTTGCAAGCTGGCCTCCCTGGGTTACCTCGCCATCTACCGACATCATGGAGAGCGCCAGAATCGAATCCGGTTGCAACGAAGTAATGGAAGCAGTCATTTCCGGCACAGCAAGACGCAGAGTGGGGTCCCCGTAGACATGATATTTCTCGTCATTGACACGGCTGGAGTTAAAAATCCGGGCCCTGACAAACGCATCACCGATGCGATTGGTCGGTCCACTCTCGTTGAACAGCCCGCGGTAGTATTCCTTGTTGAAAGAAAAATTCGTGGAAGAAAAAACCAGCCTCGCGGAAGAAACCATCGCGATGGCGCCGCGATCCGCAAACAACATCAGCTCCTCCGCCTGACTCTGTCTCTGCGGATTGTCGTACAACGCCCAGTCGCAGGTAGCAGCGACGAAGAAAATGAGCTTGCCCTGGTTTTGCACGCGCACGTTGTCTGCCTGGTCGAAAACGTGCTCGTGTGCCCACTGAATAGAGTTACCGTGCCCGATGTAGTTGACGATCAGGGTCCCCTGGTTTATCTGGCGAATAAGCGCTTCCTTGGCAGCCGGTTTGTTTACTCCGCCCGATGATGCACTGACAACCTTCGGGAATTCGGAAAGATAGATTTTTTCGATGTCAAAAGAACTGGGAATTCGTGTGCTGGCGATCTGCTCAGTCTGTTTGATATGAACGACATCCAAAGAGCTTGGCCGGCCGCCGCGAATCAGCTCGTCATCACCGACCATCGTCACGGTGTTATGCCAGTTACCGCGCAAAGGCTGCGATTCATAGGAGATGATTTTGTCCACCGCGTTCTGGGCCTGCTCGATGGTCTGTACATTCAGCCTTCCGATGGCCATATCCATCACCGGTCTCGGGCTCGGATTTTGAGTGGAACGGTAGTCATCCCCGGTCAGATAGGTGAAAAAGCTGTCCGATGTCCGCGTTACCAGCTCGCCAATGCTGGTGCTGTGATCATCGCCAAGTTCGTCACTCTGAAAGGTCGGAATCCAGTTCGCGTCTGTGCGCACCAGCCGGTTCTTGTAATCAAAGTCACCGTCCCCCATCAGCAGCACATAGCCGGGCCGCGGACTCCAGTTGTCGTAAGCGAACTTCAAAAAATCCCGGATAGCGATCGGATCGACGAGCCCACTTGAAAAATTATTGTAGATATCTGAGATTCTGACTGTTCGGGTTGAAAGGCGATTTACAGGACTGCCGTTCATCCGAAAGCTTTGCAGTCGAAGAGCCTCGGAAGTAAAGTCATCGTGCGTGATAATGACGAACTGGGCGCCGGCTGTGGATGCCCGCAGGTCGTTAAAATCGAGGCGCTCGAGCGATGACACGGACTTGTAAGCGGAGGTACCGACTGCCGCATATCGCTTCGGCAGCCCATCTGTATCTGTGACCGTAAAAGAAACCGCGTCCGCGGCAACCGAAGGATTTGAAATCTGACGCACGTTGGCAAAATCGGTCACATCGAACACTTTGATAGCGTTGTCGCTAAAATTGGAAACCCGGAAAGTTTCGACGCCACCTGCGGGGAAGAGTGAAAAGAAAAGCTCGTTGTCCACAGTGGCCATCCTGGCCGGATAAAGAATTTCAAACCAGTCGAGAAATGCCTGGCCGAAATCAAACGTATGGGAATAGGTCAATTGTATGGAATTCGTGCCATCGACGAGAGTGTTGCCGCTCTGGTAATTAAACGCGCGCACTCGTAAGTTGAGGTATTGCCTGAGACTGGGCAAGCTCCCGACAAACTGGCTGGTGCCGAGAGGAGAGCCGTTGACCGCAATATCGAACCGGTGGGTGTTCTGGTTCAGAGAGGCAAATTGGAAACGAAACCGGCTGGTGCCGGCAACCGCATTCGGCAGCGGGACATTCCACGTCTGCGTTCGGCTCAAATCGTTGTTGGCAAAATTGCGCCCAAACCAGTTCAGTCCCGAATTGACCGGATTGTTGAGCTCTTCCTCCAGGAAAAACATTCCCTGGTAGGTTTCTGTCACTGAAGACTGCGGCGCGGCCGAGGGCACCGAAGCCATTCTCTTCCCTGGCGTTTGCCCGTCGAGCGTTAGCATGTACGCGTTTTCTGAGCCGTAGTGATTGATATAATGCTTGTAGTCTCCGCTGGCGGCATCGTACTCCCATCCCTCGACACCACGGCCATAGAACAGAAAGTAATCGTCGCGGTCGAAACGACCATCGCCGCCATCGTTAACAAGAATGGCATTTTCCACAAGCCCCGCCGGGCGGCTGTCCAGAAGGTTGCGCGGCAGCTCGCGCCCACCGTTATTGAAAAGCCGAATCGCGCCGGGGTCGATCGCGCTGAGGTCGAGGCCAGCGATGTTAGCTTCAAGGAAGCGGCCATCAATCTTGTAGATACCCTCGTCTGAAATCCTGAATCGATAGGCGGTCGAGGAAATCGTCGCAGCTTTGGACAGAGACGTCTGCCCGGCATGCGCCCGGCGCCATGTCTTCGCCTGCTCATAGTTCAAGAGCACCTTGCGGTAAAGCTGTTCTTCGTCGGCATTCGCCCGGCCCCCCGTCGTCGTCTCGGGCACACCACCCGTAAAATCGAGGCGCACAACGATCCGCCGATAGGTCACGAGCGACTTGCTGGCGGCCAGAAACTGCGCAGCAGCGACTTCCAGCCGCACGAACTGCTGGTCTCTCAGCCACCCGGGCGGGCCCACGATCATGGTTTTCTGT
>CAZTNL010000067.1:0-9165 GCA_964614885.1 uncultured Calditrichaceae bacterium
GGAGACTTCTCTTTGCTGTCGAAACAGACTTTGATCGGCGCCCCGCTCAATTTGAAAAGGACAATTCCCAGGACATCGAATTTCAGTCTGAAATCGAGCGCCAGGTCGAACGTGGCGTCTTTTACGAGCTGTTTGAGGGAGGCCTTCGGCAATCCGGCAAAGGTCAGATCCTCGCCCGAATAGGGCAAAATCTCGACCTTAAGCTTATTGTCGATGAAACTGACCATTTCAAGTTTGGTCACGACGGTTATCTTCCAGCCGGGACGCAGCTCGCGCAGCCGCTCCAGAGATTTCAACGCAGCGCCAAACTGCTCTACCCTGCTTGGCATATAAATAAGCACCCGGCTTGCCCGCGCCAACTGCTCGCAAATATTTATCGCAGGGTATTTGGCGAACAACCTGTACTTGAGCCGAAAATATGAACCGACAACCTTGTTGAATATCATGTCACAGAATGATTACTGATATGAGCCTGCTTTGCGTACGCAATATACGTAAAAATTGGCGCGCGGGCAACAGCATTTTTGCCTTACAGCCGGATATCCATTTGTAGCCCCAGGCGGTCGGCAGCGCCACCCATCGCGCCGGTATCCAGCAACGTCGAGGCATATTTCAAATAGACGGTGGCCCATTTGCTGAACGGGTACTGCACCAGCACATACCAGCGACTCCCCCGTCCGAACAACGCACGGTTGGAAAGCACGCCGGGCAGGTCGTGCTCGTACTGAAAAACCCGGGAATCAAAGGAATCTGTGCCAAACAGGCTCAGACGGGTCGTTACCGAGAGACCACGAAACGCTCGAAACCGCAAATCCTGGTAGATCAGGAAACCGTGGCCGTCAGAAACATCCGGGACGACCGCGCCGCGCTGGTAGTGTACACGCGCATATTCGACCCGGCTGCGCAAACTCAGTCGACTTGACACCTTCATGTCGATTTGAACCCGAAACTGCCGACGACGACGCCCCACCTGCGCGCCCTGCGGTGGCCCTGCTCCGGCGACTCCGGAAACAAGCTCCGGTTTGATTTTGTCGCGAAACCGTACCGTCAGTTCGGCACCGCTGCGTAGCCGGTGCTCCAGCTGCAAGAGAAAGTCGCTGCCCGATCCCGGCAGTGGGTCGAAAAAGGAACGCCATGGGAAGGAAAACACGTCGAAGTAAGCGTTCAGCCGGGTGCCGGCGGCAATCCGGTAGTCGATACCCAAATAGTAACCCCGTTCGTTTTGAGTGTCGCCATTGCGCTCGCCGAAGGCAAAGGCGTGCAGATTCTGGAAATCTCTCGCATAGTTACGGTAGAGAATCGCCAGCCGGACAGGTGCCCGGTTCAGCCGGGCGCCGGCAAGCATGGCGAATCCCCCGTCCTGCGAACGCGCCAGTTCCCCGAATACATCATAATCTTTCCCGGAAAACGACGCATCAGCGCCAAAAACGGTGTTTCTGTTTCCCCGAAGCGCAAAATGTTTACGTACGAGGTCGGGACTGTTGAGCAGTTTGTTGAAACGAGCGGTATATGCAGTGACGCCGATTTCACCGCCGGGCAACGGACGCCAAAGCAGTCTGGCGCCGACAAGCCGCTCGGTCAGAGCGTCCTTGTGCGCAACTTCAGCGGGACTCACATGCAGCCCGCTGGCGGAAATTGACGAGACCTCCCCGTTGCGCGTGAAGGTGGCATCAAGGTCGTTTTGCGAGGCGAAAATGGAGATCTGCCCGAAACCCGCGCGGTAGGTTAAACCGCCGCCGAACAGCGCTGCGTTTTCATCGACGGAAAGGTAGCGATGCAACCCCCGGGCCTTCTTGCGCACGGGGAAAACGGCATCGGCGCTTTTGGCAAAACCGTACGGCCCCCAAAACACCAGGCCCTGCCCGCTCATGAACTCGTAGTTTCCCAGAATCACTTGCCAGTTTCGGCCGAACTCACCCTGCACAAAGAAAAGCCGCAGGTCATCTATCCGTCCTTCGCCCGGGTCCTTCTCAATGAGAGCGCCACCTGTAAACTTATCGGATACCGAGAACTGCAGCCGGTTGTAAATCCGTTGGGCATCGCTGCGAAAAGTGGGTTTGTCTGAAACCCTGCTGCGCAAACTTACCGCGGCCGGCGTTCGGTGCGATATCTTTTGCGTGCCGACTTTGACGAGTGCGGCAATCCGGGCAAAGAGTGCAGGATCAAAACCGGGGACCGACAAAAGCTGCTCCCTTTTCGAGAACAGGCCTTTTGCGCTGCGGTAGGCGATGATGGCAGCGGCCAGGTCTTCACCCACGCCCGGCAGCTCAGAAAGCTGCCCCTGCGTCGCCCTGTTCAAATCGAGCCGATGTCCAGGCCTGTAGTTCAGAAGGTCGACCAACTCAGACTGCTCAACGCTTTCCTGCTGTGACTCCAGAAGTCGCTCCTGCTCTTCGGTGAGATCCTGAGCGGTCAGGCCGCCCGAAAAACTCAGCATGCCCGCAAACAGCGCGGGGATGCACAGCCGCTGCAGTCGCCATATTCGGGAACCGTTCGTCATTTTGCCACCGCCGGTTTTGCCGTGATAAAATCCTTTATGCGCTCGTATAGCTTGCTGCCGATCCCTTTGACTTGCTTCAAATCCTGAGTGCTCTTGAAGGGACCGTGTTCCTCCCGAAAGCGGACGATCCGTTCGGCAACGGTATCACCAATGCCGGGGAGCTCTACCAACTCGTCGATGGTCGCAGAATTGAGGTCTATTTTCGCCGCGAAAATGACCGGAGCTTTCACAGACTTCGTGACGGGCGGCGCGGCGCTCGCATTCGATACCGTATTCGGTGGAGTGTGCCCGGGTCCGGCGATGGTCAGGGAAACCTGGTGCGTGGCCCCGAGTTCGTTGTGCGTAAAAATCGCGTAGTCGACGCGGAACCTGCCGGCGCTCACTCCGAGCCCGGCGGAAAATCTATCGGGATGGTTGCCCGCGCCCACGCGCAGAGCCAGCGCCGGCAACGGCTGTACTTCTGCGCCAAAACGGACCTCCTCGTCGAAGCGCACGTCACGGTAGACTTCGAAACTCAACAGGAGCTTTGGAGCCGGCTTAACTGTCAAACCGGCGGTGAGGCTCTGCGGCAATGTTTCGCCGGCGCGACGAGCGCGGTTGAGGTTCAGTGCTGCGAACCCGAACCGAACCGAAGGCGAAATGTCGAACACGGCACCGAGGTTTAACATCGGAGAAGCCGCGTTGCCATATCCCTTGATGTGCGTTTTCAAAAAGGATATCGACTCTCCGAAAAACAGCCGGCGCGCGTATTCCAGGCTCACAGCCGCTGTCAGGCTTTCCTCTCCAAACAATTCGTTCCCGAGAGCCGTCAAACCGACGCCTGCGGTAAATCCCCTGAGGGGCGCCACCGCGGCAATGGCCCCGTAGTTCAGACTGCTGAGGCCAAAGGGTCTTTGATAAAACAGGCTCAGCTCCATCCGGTTCAACTGTGCCAGCCCGCCCGGATTGGCAAAAATAGCGTCGGCCGAATTAGCTAGAGCCACGTAGGTGCCGCCCATGCCGAGAGAGCGGGTCCCCACCGGCAAAGTCTGCGCGGCAAGCGGCGTGACCGCCAGGAGCAAGACGCAGCAAAGAGCCCCGGGCAGCCGCGTCCGGGATCCGAAAATCGAGACCGGGAATAATCGCTTGACAAACATGATGGTTTTTCTCTATATTTTTCAATTCATTTGAACACGTCTGCAGCGCAGGCGACACGTTTTGCCACCGGAGGGACTTTCCTTGGCCAAGAATATCCGCTTATCAACATTCATAGCAGCTTTTGTGCTCTCGATGGCGGTGGTCACGCATACAGCGCAAGCCGCTGGAATCGAGGCCAACGTCATCGCCATCATCGACAAGCTGCCGGAAGAGCGCGAACAAAAGATGAAATCCTTCGACCAGACGGTCAAAGAGTACATCGAAAGCGTCGACTGGCTTGAGGATGACGACGAGATTCCGCTGAAAGTGACCATTCAGCTCTTCCTGTCAGAGAACCCCTCCAATGTGGAAGACAGATACAACTGCGAATTCCTCATTTCGAGCACGGATGTACAGTATTTCGACAGACGGGTTCGTTTCGCCTATGAACCGGGAGACCCGCTGCTGTACAGTGAGCAGTCCATAGATGCTTTAACGGGAGTTATAAATTTTTACATCAATATGGTGCTGGGCAGCGAACTCGACAAATATCGCACGCTGGGCGGCGACCTTTACTACAAGCGTGCGCTCGACTTCGCCTCGCTCGGCAAGTTCGTCCGGACCGAGTTTATCACCGGCTGGACCCAGCGTGACGAGCTCATCAAGCGCGTTCTGCGGGAACCATTCATTACCTTTCGCAAAATGAAAGACTACTATTTTTACGGACTTTATCTTCTCCAGGAGGAAAACAATCCCAAAGAAGCGCGGAGAAGTATTCTTACCGCTCTCGACCTTCTGGAAAAGGTGACGGCGACGGCAAAATCAGACATGGAAGAGCACAAACAATTTGTCAGCGCCCACCACACCGAGCTTGTCGATATTTTCAAAGACTACACCGACCGGAACCAGGTCTTTCAGAGATTGATCGCGCTCGATCCCGACCACCGCAACATCTACCAGAAACACCTGACCGGCTTCTGAGCTATCATTCGTCTTTATAAATTTTGATGACCGCTTTCCCATCCTTATCGATATAACCGCGGTACATCCCTTCGGTATTGAACGGCATGGCGATATGGCCTTGACGGTCCACGGCGATCAGCCCGCCGCCACCGCCCAGTGCGGTGAGTTCCTTGGTGATCACTTCGTCTGCCGCCTCCGACAACGGTTTGTGCGCATAAGCCATCAAAGCGTTGACCTCGTGCGCCACGAGCAGTCGCATAAAATACTCGCCATCGCCGGTGCAGGAAACAGCGCAGGTCGCGTTGTTTGCGTAGGTTCCGGCGCCGATGATCGGCGAATCCCCGACTCTGCCGAACATCTTGTTGGTCAAGCCTCCGGTAGAAGTGCCTGCGGCGAGATTACCGTGACGATCCAGGGCCACGGCGCCCACAGTTCCCCGCTCTTTACCCGCGACAGGCTTTTTCGTTTCGCTGTCCGGCGGCGGCGATGCCTGTGCCTTCTCCGCCTCTTTTTGCTTGGCGCGCACCAGACTTTTCCAGCGCCGCTCGGTGTAAAAATAGTACCCGGACACGCGCTCGAGCCCATTGCGTGCGGCAAAATCTTCGGCACCGGCGCCGACAAGCATCACATGCGGCGACTTTTCCAGCACGAGCCGGGCCAGCCGAATCGGGTGTTTAATGTGCCTGACGCCTGAAACCGCACCGGCCTGCAAGGTAGCACCATCCATCACAGATGCGTCCATTTCATTGGTTCCGTCGCTGGTGAAGACAGCGCCTTTGCCGGCGTTGAACAGCGGAGAATCTTCGAGGATGACAATCACGGCCTCGACGGCATCCAGGCTGCGCCCCCCGGTCTTCAAAACCTTGTAGCCGGCCATCAGCGCTTCTTCTAGTTTCGCGCGATAGGCGGCCTCCGCCTCGGGCGTCATATTCTCTCTGGTGATCGTGCCGGCCCCGCCGTGAATTGCAAGAGCGACCGGCGCATCCGAACCTGGAAGCGCATGCACGGACAGGTTCGGGACAAACAGAAACAGGAGAATCAATGCAGGTACCATTTCCCGAAGAAGAATGGCGCCTGTTTGGCGCAAAACACGAGACCATGCTGGACAAAGGCGAGCGCGTAAAATCATTGCGTACTCCCGAATAGATGAGCGAATCTGTGAAATTCTGCGAATACCAGATGCGGAAGCGATATTTGAAACATAACAAATACTTAAATTTGTGTCAAGAGCTGGAACAACTTTTTTGTTGGATTTGTAGGCCATTTATGATATATTAATCCATTGATTAACTTGGAGATTGGCTTAGATGTCTTGCAGCAAAATTGCGATATTGTTTTGTGCCCTACCTCTTCTTTGCCTTACCGCCACCGGTTTCCCACAGGAAACCTCGCGGCCCAAAGGCCATTTTCGTGTCGATGCAGCCGATCTCGTTATCCAGGGATCCATACACGAACTCAACGGAGAGTTCGACAAAGCGCTCAATGACTTCAACGAGGCGCTGATCTATGAGCCGGGATCTGCGTCCATCACCCACGCCGTCGCACGGCAGTATATTTGGCTGGGAAAGGTTGAAACAGCGGTGCGGATGCTGAAGCGCAGCATTCAAATCGACCCCGACTATCTCGATAGCCACCGCCTCCTCGGCCAGATCTACTACCGGGAAGGGCACATCAAACTCGCAGAACAGAGCTACCTCGAGGTGCTGAGAATCGATTCTTCCAACGTCGATGCCTATCTGACACTTGCCCAGATCTATAACTCCCGCAAACAGTATCCGAGGGCGGCCCGGTTTTTTCAAAAACTCGTGGACCTCGGGCACGGGAGCGGTGAGGTCCGCTTTCAGCTCGGGCACCTTTATTTCCAAATCAAACAATACGACGATGCCTACCACACGTTCAAACAATACGTCCACGATTTCCCGGAAATAGAGCAGGGCTATCTGGCAGTAGGCACCGTGCTTGTGGCAAAACACGACACGCTGGGCGCCATCAAGTGGTATGAGCAGTCCTACGAACACAATCGATCCTTCAAAGCAGTCCGGGAAGAACTCGCCAGTACGTTGGTTGCGCGCCACAATTGGGACGCAGCCATCCAGCTTTACGAGCACGCTGCCAACGCAGACTCAACCGATCTGGTGTCCCGCCTTCGCCTGGGCGACCTGTATCTCGCAAAAGGCGATACGACCACCGCGCTCAGCGTGTTTGAGGATGTCACCGTTCACCATCCGGAAGAATGGCGCGGATTTTTCCAGCTCGGCATCGTGCACTTTTCCAGGAGTGACTGGAAGAAGAGCATTGAAGCGCTGGAGCAATCCGCAGCACTGAACAAATCGTGGCCGGAAACCTGGTTTCGCCTCGGCCTTGCCTACCAGCAGGAGGGCAACATTGAAAAGGCGGAGGCCAGCTATCGCGAAGCACACAAGCTGGCACCCCTGCACCCCGGAGTGAATCTCAATCTTGGCAGCGTCCTGCTGCAGCAACAGCGGCCGAGCGAAGCCATCGACTTTCTGACCAGAGCTACGCAGAGCGCGCCGGACAGCTCATGGCTGATGACCACGTCTCTCCTGACCCTAGCAGACGCTTACACCGCGATGGGTGAAACCGAGAAGAGCGAAGAGTATTACCAGAAGGCCCTTGCCCGTGATCCGGACAACCCGACCATTCTCAACAACTACAGTTATAGCCTGGCGCAGCGCAACGAGCGCCTGGAAGATGCGCGGGCCATGGCGACGAAAGCTATCGAAAAAGAGCCGGAAAACGGCGCCTTTCTCGATACCGTCGGCTGGATCTATTTCAAGATGAACGACTACCAGCGAGCCCTCGAATATATCAAAAAGGCGGTTGAAATCCGGGACACTTCGGCGGAGGTGCTCGAACACCTGGGAGACGTCTACGATCGCCTCGGTCAGCCCGACCTGGCTGTGAAGTCCTGGCAACAGGCGCGGGAACTTGAGCCGACCCGACAGAGCGTCCTCGTCAAGCTCGGAATCAACTAACCTGAAAAATTCATAGCCACAGAGCCGCAGAGCACACAGAGCTTTGATTTTTTTGAAAGTTAAGAAGGTGAACCTTTCCGATTTTTCGAAATCATATTTTACAGTGACACCTTTCTCTAAGTTCTTGTTTCTCTGTGCCCTCTGTGGCTCGGTGGCAACATTTGTGAATTAATCAGGCGAAGCCATTAATCGCACCGATTTCGTGACCAGAACCCGGCTCTACCGTTTCCGAACACTCATCCTGATGACCGCGGCGCTTCTGTTGCCCGGCGTCCTGAGCTTCAGCGGGTGCGCTTCCGGTTCACGGGCGCGGACTCCCGACATTTCGGCCATCACGCCACAGCAAATCCAGGCCAGGGTTGCCCGAAATTTTTCCAAACTGCGAACCTTTGAAGGCAAAGCCCGCGTTATCATCGAATTGCCCGGAGAGGGCTACCAGGGAAGTTCGAGCGTTTATCTCGCGTTTCCCGATTCCATCTTCATCAAAACCGAAGCGATTCTTGGTATTGATGTCGGCGCGCTCTTTCTCGATTCACGAATTTTTGGCGCCTATGCGCCAAGGGACAACGTGCTCTACTACGGCGAAGCTTCCTCGCTCGACTTGCAGGACTTTCTCCAGGTGAAAATCGAGACTCATGAGCTGCGCGAAGTTCTCACCGGCCTCAGCCAAATCAACCTCGACGGCGACGCCACCCTTGCACTCGACGACGGGCGCTATCTGCTGACCGGTTCGCGAGGAGCTGAAAATATTCGGTACTGGGTCGACCCGCGCCGCTTCGTTGTCGTTCGCAGCGAAGCGCGCAACGCAGAAGGTCAGGTGGTGATGCGGGCCGAATTCAACCGTCTGAAAAGCAATCACCACATTGTTTTGCCGCAGACGATCAAGGTGACTCGGCCTCTGGCCCGGGAACGTCTGACGGTCTACTACACGAAGCAAAAGGTGAACAAGGGAATCGCGCCGGGCCGGTTCCGGCTAAAAACCGCCAAAAATGCACGAAGAGTCTATTGGGGGAACGTGCTCAAACGACGGCAGGAACGGACACAGAACTGAAAATCGGAGTCCCCAGTGGCAAGAAGCACCATAGACATTTCGATCATCATCCCGCTTTATAACGAAGAAGCATCTTTGCGCGAGCTCCACGCGCAAATTTCCGCTGTGCTGGCGAAACTCGGGCGCGAGGCCGAAATTATTTTTGTCGATGACGGCTCGACCGACGGTTCGATGCAGGAACTGGCGCACCTGCACGAGGAGGATGACCGTGTGCGCGCGTTTCAATTCCGGCGCAACTATGGAAAATCCGCCGCCCTGGCAAAGGGCTTTGCGGTAGCGCACGGCAAGATACTAATTACCCTGGATGCCGATCTGCAGGATGATCCGGCGGAAATCCCAAATCTCCTGGCAAGCATCGAGTCCGGGTTCGACCTGGTTTCCGGGTGGAAACGCGACCGCAAGGATCCGTTTATCAAACGGACGACTTCGAAACTGTACAATCGCGTCACCTGCTGGAGCACCGGCCTGAACATGCATGATATCAACTGCGGCATCAAGGCCTACCGCCGGGAAGTTACCGACGCCATCAGCGTTTACGG
>CAZTNL010000068.1:0-5132 GCA_964614885.1 uncultured Calditrichaceae bacterium
GGTTCAGCTTGTTTTTTTTTCATGAGACACCTGTGTCAGAAAATATCCGCAAGCACGGAAAGGAACGCATCATTTTCTTCCGGTTTGCCCACCGAGACGCGCAGCGTATTCTGCAGGCGCGGGTGGTAGCCCGAAATATCGCGTACGAGAATGCCGGCGGCCAGCAATTGTTCGAACAAAGCAGGGGCGGATAGTTCGCTGCGCATCATCAGGAAATTGGTTGACGACGGCGTGACTTCGACACTCCTGAAGCGGGACAATTCCCGCACTAACCGCTCTTTTTCGGACAAAATCAAATCTACGTTGCGCCGGACGAGCGGCGCATTCTCCAGCATGGCGCAGGCGATTGTTTCAGACAGCAGGTCGAGGTTGTATGGCAGCTTCGCCTTGTTGAGCTCCGCCGTGACCTCCTCCCTGCCGACGACGTAACCGGTCCTTAGTCCGGCTAACCCCATGGCCTTGGAAAAAGTCCGCGTGATGAGCAAGTTCGGGAATCGCTGCAACAGAGGCAGCGCCGTTTGTCCGCAAAATTCATAGTACGCCTCATCGGCCAGCACGAGTCCGGTCGCGGCTTCGAGAATGCTTTCCAGGCCAGTACGCGGCAACGCCACTCCGGTCGGACTGTTGGGACTGCACAAAATGCAGAGATCGACCGGCTCCGCGTGCAGGACTTCGAGAATACGATCAACCGGAAAGGACCAGTCTTCGGCGAAGTCGATTTCGACCAGCTCTGCCCCGGAAACCCGCACAAGCTGCTGGTAAATCATGAACGTCGGCGTGACGAGCAGCACCCGCTTTCCCGGCTCGAGCACGGCCGCGGCGAGCGTTTGCAGCAACTCGTTCGAGCCGTTGCCGACCAGCACCTGCGCCGGCCGTACGTCGAGGTGCTTCGAAAGCTTCTCCACGAGCCGGCGGTTACCAAAGCTCGGGTAACGATTCCACGACAACTGCGCGCACGCTTCCAGGATCTCCTGCTTCAGCGCCGGCGGCAAATCGAACGGACTCTCGTTCTGATTCAATTTGATCTTGTACGAGCGCTCGCGCAGGTGGTAGGCATCCATTGCCCGCACGCCGGCCTTAAAAACGCTCAGCGCCGAGCTCACGTCGTTCTGCATGTGACCGCCGCTTTGTGATTGAGCAACCCTTCAAGCGCTGCAAAATCCGCGATGAGTTCCGCCTGGCGCTGAAACGCCTGTTCAGAATAGGAAAAGACCGAAGAATATTTCATGAAATCCAAAACCCCGAGCGGCGATGAAAAGCGGGCGCTGCGTCCCGTTGGCAGAACGTGATTCGGCCCGCCGCAGTAGTCACCCGTGACCGCCGGCGTGTATGGACCTAAGAAAATGGCGCCGGCGTTGCGAATACTCGGCAGCAGCGCCTGCGGGTCAGCCGTAACAATTTCCAGGTGCTCGGGCGCAATGTAGTTCACCGCCTCAGCAGCCTCCTGCATATTTTTCACCACGACAACTGCGCCCTTCTGCCCGATCGATGCTTCCAAAATTTCCCGGCGTTCGGACTGCGGCAAAAGCCGTTTCACCGTTGCGACAATCTCCTCAGCCCGTTCGACTGAGGTGGTTACACAAATTGCACTGGTTTCGGGGTCGTGTTCCGCCTGCGCGAACATATCACGCACCACCCACTCGGCATTCGCGCTCTCGTCGGCGAGCACGACAATCTCAGTCGGCCCGGCGAGCGCATCGATACCGACGGCTCCAAATACCTGGCGTTTAGCCTCATTGACGTAGGCGTTGCCCGGACCCACGATCTTGTCGACCCGCTGAATGCTCCCCGTCCCGTACGCCAACGCAGCGATGGCCTGCGCGCCGCCGACCGAGTATATTTCTCCGATTCCCAGCATGCCGGCCACGGCCAGAACCAGCGGGTTGACCTTTCCGTCGCTCCCCGGCGGGGAAACGAAGACGATACGGCCAACGCCGGCGATCTGTGCCGGCACCGCTGTCATAATAACGGTGGACGGATAACCCGCCCGGCCGCCGGGAATGTAGAGCCCGGCACTGTCCACCGGGGTGTAGCGAAGTCCGCTCAAACAGCCCTCCTGCTCATCGAGGCTGCCGGCCGGCATCTGCTTCTCATGAAAGGCGCGCACGTTGTCGATTGCCCGCCGGAACAGTTGCCCGCGCTGCGCGTCGAGCGCTGCCTGGGCGCGAGCGATGCTGCCGGCCTCTACGCGTAGATCTTCCAGTTCGACGCGATCGAAACGCCTGGTGAGGCGCCGGAGGGCCGCGTCGCCGTCGCGCCGGACTTCGCCTATTATCTCCTGCGTCGCCTTCCGCACCGAGTCATCGAAATCAGAATCGCGGTGATCGGCCTGAAGGAACGATTGGAGATTCGGGTACGTTTTCAGCATTTGACCGCCGCGGAAAACATCATGTGTTCAGCCATAGCGTTACCGCTGCTCTTTTTGTTCACCGGCGTACAAAACTGACATTTTGCACGCCGGATTTCAGGACAGAGAGAGAATATTGGCGCGTTTAGTGCGCGAGCCGCGCTGTCCAGCGGCGCAGTTGTCCGCCTAGTAGATCACTTTGTTCAACGGGTACTCGACGATATCCTCAGCGCCGGCCTTTTTGAGCTGCGGAATGATAGTGCGCACGACATGCTCGTCGATGATTGTCTCGAGCGCCACCCACTCATTGCCGATGAGCGGCGAAATCGTCGGACGTTTCATCGCCGGCAACACAGCCTGAACATTCTCCAGGTCTGATTTCTTTACGTTGAATTTCAGTCCGACTTTGGCATTCGCCTGAATAGCGCCAACGAGCAACATCGCCATGTTGTCGATCTTTTCGCGCTTCCACGGGTCAGAATACGCCTTCTCGTTGGTAATAAGCCGGACCGTCGAAGTCAATACGGTTTCGACGATACGCAATTTGTTTGCGCGCAGCGAGCTGCCGGATTCCGTGACCTCGACAATCGCGTCGACAAGCTCCGGGGTCTTGGCCTCGGTAGCCCCCCAGGAAAACTCGACATCCGCTTCGACGCCGTTCTTCTCAAGATAGCGACGCGTAAGATTGACCGCCTCGGTGGCGATAAGTTTCCCCTGCAAATCCTGCACGCTTTTGATTTCCGAGCTTTCCGGAACTGCCAGCACCCACCGCACCGGCCGGAAGCTGGCCTTCGAGTAAACAAGCTCGGCAACCTCGACCACATCCACGCCCTTTTCCATGATCCAGTCTTTGCCGGTTATGCCGACATCGAGCACACCGTCATGCACGTAGCCGGCCATTTCCTGCGCGCGAATAAGAATGGCCTGCAATTCCTCATCATCGCTTGCGGGAAAATAGGATCGCTCCCTGATGTAAAAGTTGAAGCCCGCCTTGCGCATCAGGCTGAGCGTCGATTCCTGCAGGCTTCCTTTGGGCAATCCAATCTTGAGTTTCATTCAATTCCTCGCTTTAGCAATTCACACACGTCTTTGATTCATAAAAGTACCGGAAAACCGCGGCTTTGCCGAATAGCACGCCCTTCAATTGTGAGGGTCATCGTGCCGCGCCGCCGTGATATCCGGCTCTTACGGCAGCCAAAGAGTCGTGGGAAGAGACGGCCGGGAGCAAGTCCGGGCAGGTTCAATCTGCAAAACACGAAGCACCCGTTCGTCGCGGGTGCGGTCAACCTTACGGAATCGGAAAAATAGCAAGAGGATGGCTGAAATGCAAGCTATTTTTGTGCAGGTAGCATTTCGCCAGGGCAACGCTCATGGAGACGAAGACAGCTTCGTTTCGGCTACTCCTCGTCGTCGAAGTCGTAGGTCGTGATCAGGTAAGCGATCACGGAGTTTATCTCATCGAAGGACAGGCTCTTTTTCCACGAAGGCATATTGAAGGGCTGTGGCCCGTTCGGGTCGAGCTTGCCGGCGGGATTACCATTTGCAATCACCTGCAGAATGGCATTGTACTGTGCCATCACCAAAGGAAAACGAGGCACATCGGGCGGTGGCGTGGCTTTGTTGAGGTCTCCGAAACGCGCGACGGCCGCCACAACGGTGTCCGCATCTTCGCGCTCGAAAAGGAACATCTTCTCCGAGAGCAGGTCGAGCTCAGGGATGACATCGTTGACGTAATTCGGGTTCTTCACGCCCCCGGAACCCGCCTCGCCGTGGCAGGCCCGGCAGTAGAGTTCAAACGTCTTCCGCCCCCTCTCCAGAAGGGTCAAATGCGGTGGCGGCGATGCCGGTAAACGGATAACGCCCGGTTGCATGCCGGTCAGACTCTTCAGGTAAACGGTCACCGCCACAGCATCATCGTGGGAGAATCCGTAGTCGAGCATCACAGAATTCGCCGGTTGTGCGGTCGGGTAGCGCACCGACTCGTAGATGTAAGCCAGATTCCGGTTGTTGTTGAATTCTGCCAGCAACTCGGTACGCAGGCTATCGGTCGGGTGTTTGATGCCGAAACTCGCGTCACCGATGCCTCTGTACTCAGGAGCCAGGTAGCCGCCCTTGCCATCGCGCTGGTGGCACCCCAGGCAGCCGCTGCTCTCGAAAATGCGCTTCCCCCTATTGTAGGTCGGGGTTGCTGCCAGCGTGTCGGTATGACAGCGATAGCAATTGGCTTCCAGGAACGGCGGCTTCAGGATCGGCTTTTCCCAGAACTTGTCATCTTCCAGCGCGAGCGCATCGGCCCACACGATCGCCCGTCCCTGGCCGTCGTGGCAAATGGTGCAGCCAACTTTCTCGACATCGTGCGTTTCGAGGTAATCCCCCGGATGGCTCTTGTACGGATTGGGCGCCCCGGCGAAGCGGGGGTCCTCCATCGCCAGGTGGCAGGTTACGCAGCGGTCGACCCGGTTCATTTCAGGGAGATAGATTTGCCGCAGACCGACATCGGGTGGTTCGATGTTCGTCGAATCGTCCGCCGCAAACTCCCCGAGCATCCGGAGATAATGCTGCTGGTACGTCCGCCATTCTGCTGAGACGTTTTCATCAACAAAATACAACACAGTTACCAACAGGACGACGAACGAGGAGATATAGAGTATTGTTTTCATATCATTTAGTCATTGCGAAACCGATGCGACGCGTTATGAACAGGAACGATTCTTAATGTACGGGCCACAGAGATGGCCACCAGTAGAACTGCCAGTTCGGCCCACGATGGACAGTGGCGAAATAC
>CAZTNL010000068.1:5232-9145 GCA_964614885.1 uncultured Calditrichaceae bacterium
AGATGGCCACCAGTAGAACTGCCAGTTCGGCCCACGATGGACAGTGGCGAAATACGTGAGAATGATAAACGCGATGAAAAAGCAGGTGAAAAGCGCAATGGCGCCGATGCGAATCGAATTGCCTTTTCGAATGACCGCGAGAGACCAGACAGCAAACAGAACGACGAGAAGCGTGCCCGGATTGACGAAGGTAATGACGATCTGCGGAATATCCGGAAACCAGTTTCGCAGCCAGCCGAAGCTGACGGTCAGCGTCAGCATGGCGACACAGGCGATCGTTGAAAAGACCACGGACCAGATGGCAACGCGCCTTCCCATCTCGTTTTCAAACCAGACACCGATCTCCTCCCGGCTGCGGTCGAGGTAAGGGATCAGTCCCAAACCGATGAGCGCGACCGTGGGAATGCCGATGCCACCCATGAAAGCGGAGTAGCCGACCAGTTCCTGCAGGCCGAGGAAATACCACGGAGCCTTCGCCGGATTTTCCGGGACCATGGGATTTGCCGGTTCTTTCAGCGGCGCATCGAAGAAGTAGGCCAGCAGCAGATTGATCGCCATGATCAGCATGAACGCAGCGAACTCGCGGACGAAGGCATGCGGCATGGCATCGATGGTGTTTTCGGGAGCATCGTTCTGCGGCCGTCGGCCTTTGACGACAGCAACGAGCGAGTAGGTCTTGGTCGCCGCCGCCCCGAATGTTTTTGCAGCCATATCGCTTTCCGGAATTCCTTCCAGCAGTTCCGGCGCAATGACGTCCGGACGCGAGAGCCCGCCGTCCTTGCGGATTCGCCACACGTGCACCGCGACGATGATCGTCAGGAACATGGGCAGAAAAATGCAGTGGAGGAAATAGAACCGCACGAGCGCGTTGTTGCCGATTTGGTCGGCGCCAAGGAGAAGGTGCTTTTGCAGCGCACCGATGTCTATTTTTCCGGTCAGGCCAAGTGCGTCCGTCAGCTCCTGCGGCGAAGAAGCGATGTTGGTGCCGATGGTGACCGCCCAGTAGGCAAGCTGGTCCCAGGGCAGCAGATAGCCGGTAAAACTCAGAGCAAGGGTCAGCACCAGCAAGAGCAGGCCCACCAGCCAGTTGAATTCCCGCCCGCGCTTGTAAGAGCCGGTGTAGAAAACGCGCGCCATGTGCAGGAACACGCAGATCACCATCAGGTGCGCCGCCCAGCGGTGCACGTTGCGAACCAGCCTTCCCGACGGGACGACATAGATAATATCTTTCATGGAGTTGAAAGCATGCTGGGTGCTGGGCTCGTAGTAAAGCATCAACAGCAAACCCGTGACGGACAGGGTGAAAAACAGGCCGGCCGACATGATTCCGAGTCCGAACGTGTAGTTCCAGCGCAGGGAAAACCGGTGCACTTTTACCGAATGAATGTGCAGGAAAATGTTGCTGAACACGGTCTGCGCGCGCGCCCTGCTGGTTTCGGCGACGCCGTGGCGTACGATGGAGCTACGCAGGGCGGCGGGGACGCGCCGCAGGTTCGACAGGTATTCGCGAATGGCGCTGGTGGTTTGAGGTGTCTTTTCGTCCATGTGCTCGCTTCAGTTGTTTGCGGTTCACACGAGAAATTTTGTGCCGGCCTTCACGCTGTGGTTGCGCTCAACCACAAGCCGTCCGCCAGGCAGCGCCTGAATCCGGTACCACGGCAGGTTCTTCGGCGCCGGCCCGCGAATCACCTTCCCCTGCAGGTCGTAAACCGAACCGTGGCACGGGCAGGTGAAGCGCGTTTCCCCCTTGCCGACGATGCATCCGAGATGTGTGCACACCGCCGAAATGGCGAAGATTCCCTGCGTGTCGGCAAAAATATAGGTCTGCTCTTCCTCGTAATACTTCACCGTGCCCGGTGGAAAATCTTCTTTGCGGCCAATCTTAAAGCGGCCCGAACGTCCCGGCATCAGGGAAGGCAGCGGCATGCGCAAGGCCGTGAGAAAAAATGCGCCCAGGGCCGCCATCCCCGAAAAGACCGAAAATCCCCAGCCGAGAAAGCCGCGCCGGCTCATTCCCCGGCCCGTTTCGTTCTCGTTCACGCTGTTCGTTCCTCCATCTTGAATTGCTCCATCGTAATCGCAGAAGTCGGGCAGCGGGCCGCGCACAGGCCGCAACGGATGCACGTATCATCGTCTTTTAGAATCGCGGACAGCGAAGGGATGTCGTCCGCCCCGACGAATGCCGACTGCGCTGTTCCCACCAGGTCCAGTTGTTCGTAGTCGATGATCTTCAGACAGGCGCTCGGACAAATATCGACGCAACCGCCGCAGAGGATGCACTTGCCCCCGTGAAAAATAGGATTGACCCCACAGTTCAGACAGCGGCTGGCCTCGAACCGGGCCTGCGCTTCGGTCATGGACAACTCGACCTGAGTCGATGCGCGCGCAAGGCGCTCCTCCACGGGCGTGGTTGCCAGCATCGTACGCCGGCGAAATTCATAGTCGTACTCGCGGGTGTAACCGGTCAGAGGGACGTGCAGGGAAACCGTGTCCGGCTCGATTGCCTCGCCCATCATTTTCCTGTAGATCGAACGGGCCGCCTCCTTGCCGGAAGCCACCGCATGAATCAATAATCGTGTGCCGTGCGCCAGATCCCCGGCAACATAGACATCCCCGGCGGTTGTTTCCAGCGTGGAAGGGTCGCATTTGGGGGCGCCATTCGGCAACAGTTCGATGCCGTCGCGCTCAGGGTCGACGAACGACAAGTCGAAACGCTGGCCGACGGAAAGCAAAACCGTATCGCAGTCGATCGTGGTTTTCTGCGTTTCGTCAAATTCCGGATTGAAACGCTGCGCATGGTCGAACACGCGCGTGCACCGCACAAACGTCACGCCGGTTACCTTGCCGTCCTCGACCTGAAACGCCTTCGGCCCAAGGCTGGTGTGCAGCCGAATGCCTTCCTCTCCCCCCTCGATCACTTCGATGTCGTCGGCCGGCATTTCCGCGCGGCTCTCGAGACAGCAGATGTGGACTTCCTGCACCTCGCGCAGCCGCGCCGCGACCGTGGCCACGTCCCGCTGCGTATTGCGCACCACCGTACGCCCGACGTCAAACGCCACATTGCCTCCACCGATAACGACAACCCGGTCACCAAGATGCACGGGCCGGTTCAGAGCCACGTCGCGCAGAAACTCTACCCCGCCGAGGACGCCGGCGGCGGTTCCGCCCGGGATATCGAGCATTCGGCTCTTCTTAGCGCCTACTGCCAGAACGACAGCGTCGAACCCGGCACGCAGCTCCGGCAGGGTCACATCGCGGCCGACCGCCGTGTTGCAGCGAATTTCCACACCGAGGTCTTTGATAAGCTGAACCTCGGCGGCTATCAGGTCCCGCGGCAGCCGGTATTCCGGAACGCCCAGGTAGAGCATGCCTGCCGGCACGGGTTCCATTTCAAAAATAACCGGACAAAATCCCATGAGTGCAAGGTCGTGTGCTGCCGCCAGTCCGGCCGGACCGGAGCCGACAATGGCGACTCGCTGCCCCGTGGCCTTTGGGAAGGTGCCGCGCGTATGGATATCGAGAAGCGGCCGCGACGCACCGCCGGTTTCCGCCGCGGCGCCACCCAGCTTCTCCCGCAGCCAGTCTGTCATTTCCGCAACGCGACGCGGCCCGGACTCGACGCCGAACCGTTCCGTAACAAAGCGCTTCAACGCTCTGATTTGAATCGGGCTGTCGATTTCACCGCGTCGGCAGGCGGTTTCACACGGCGCCCCACAAACCCGGCCACAGATCGAGGCCAGCGGATTGGGCGCACGTGCGATCAGGTAAGCGGTCTCGTAGTCGCCGCAGGCGATCGCTTGTATGTAACCGCGCGCGTCGGTGTTGACGGGACACGCCGCCTGGCACTTGACCTCATTGAGCCAGTGGTCGCTGCCGGGAATTTGCGCCTTGTATTCGTGCACGGAATCGAGAT
>CAZTNL010000069.1:0-2632 GCA_964614885.1 uncultured Calditrichaceae bacterium
AGGCATTCAAACGGCTCCTGTCTCTGGAATCGCCGCGGCAGTTTGTCGTCTCCACCGGCGATTTACAGACGCGTATTAACAAGTGGATTCAGCTCGAGTCCGTGCGGGGAACCGATGAGAAGAAAGGCGGGGCGGCCAAATCGCGCCACAAGAGGCCCACACTTGGCAATGACTATGTGGCTCCGAGTAATGAAATCGAGCAAACACTGTCGGAAATCTGGCAGGACCTGTTCGGTATTGAGCAGATTGGGGTTCACGATAATTTCTTCGAACTCGGTGGCCACTCGCTGCTTGCGACCGGCCTGATTTCGCGCGTGCGTGAGGCCTTTCAGCTGGAAGTTAGCCTGCACAGTTTTTTCGAGAAACCGACCGTCGCAGATCTGGCCGAAGTGGTGCTCGCCAAAATGGTGGAACAGGAAGACAGCGACACCCTAAACGAGTTGCTGGCTGAGCTTGAGGCCGAATAGCCGGGCTCGTTCATACGAAAAGGAAGCACAGATGACAGATATTGCCAAGCGAATTGCCGGGCTCTCTCCTGAAAAACGAAAATTGCTCATGGCGCGGTTGAGCCAGAAGAACGGCTCAGGCACAACAGCACAAATCGTTCACAGGGGGCGGGAGACCAATAAATTCGTTCTCTCTTTTGCCCAACAACGGCTTTGGTTTCTCGACCAGCTAGACCCCGAAACCTACACCTGGAATATTCCTTTGGTCATTCGTATTTCAGGCGATCTCAACATTGACGCATTCGGCCGGGCGCTGGAAGAAATTGTCGAGCGGCATGAGGTGTTACGGACGACATTCGCTACGGAAAATGGGGAACCTGTTCAGGTTATCGGTCCTCGTGGCGACGTGGCCCTGCCGGTCTTAGATCTCAGCGACCTGCCTTCGATCAAGCGGACCGGCGAGTTCAAACGCCTGGCCTTGAAAGACGCGCAAAGAGCCTTCGATTTGGGCAAGGGACCCTTGATGCGGACTACGCTTCTGAGGCTCGGTGAGCGCGAATACATTTTTCTGCTGACGATGCACCACATTGTTTCCGATGCCTGGTCCATGGGAGTGTTCTTCAAGGAGTTCAGTTCCCTGTACAAGGCCTTTTCCCAGGGACAACGCTCGCCGCTCCCGCCACTGGAGGTGCAATATGCGGACTTCGCGGTCTGGCAGCGCGAGTGGCTGCAGGGGGAGCAACTCCGGCAGCACATGGACTACTGGAAAAAGCACCTCGAGGGTGCATCGCAGGTGCTTGATCTGCCAACGGATCACCCGAGGCCTGCAGTGCAGACTTTCCCGGGTGAAGTAGAGTTTCTCAAATCAGGAAAGAGCCTTCTCGATGCGCTGAAAAAGTTGAGTCAGGACGCAAATGCCACCCTTTTCATGACGCTGATCGCGGCGTTTAAGGCGCTGCTGCACAGGTACACCGGGCAGGACGATATCGTCATCGGAACTCCTATCGCCGGGCGCAATCGGTCGGAAACGGAAGCGTTGATCGGCTTTTTTATAAACAATCTGGTTATGAGAACGGACATGCGTGGCAACCCCACTTTCCGGGAGCTGTTGGCAAGGGTCAGAGAGACCTCCCTCGGGGCGTTCGCACACCAGGATTTGCCGTTCGAAAAGCTGGTTGAAGAGCTGCAACCAAACCGTGATTTGAGTACGTCGCCGTTGTTCCAGGTCATGTTTATCCTGCAAAATGCCCCCATGGAAGAGATCGACCTCGCCGGGTTGACGCTGAGTCCTGTGGTATTTAGAAACTACAAAACCTCCAGGTTCGATCTTTCCATTTATATGGGAGAGCAGGATGAAGACAAGCTTCTGGCGGCCTTCGAATACAATACGGACCTCTTTGATGCCGCCACGATAAGACGTATGGTTGGCCATTTCGAGGTGCTCTTGAAGGGAATCGCCGCGAATCCAGATTTACGCCTGTCTGAGCTGCCGCTGCTGATGCAAAGTGAGCGGCACAAAATGCTGGTCGATTGGAATGAGACGGCGGTCGCGCCACCAGCGGAAGATTGCTTTCATCGCGTTTTCGAAGCGCAGGCCGAGCGAACCCCGGACGCTTTGGCGCTGGTCTTTGAAGATCAGAAAATCAGCTATCGTGAGTTGAATCTAAGGTCAAATCGACTGGCTCATCGCCTGCAAAAGATGGGCTTGGGACCTGATCTTTTCGCCGGCATCTGTCTTGAGCGCTCCATCGATATGGTTGTCAGCCTGCTCGCCGTGCAGAAGGCAGGCGGCGCCTACGTACCGGTGGACCCCGCTTACCCCGCGGAGCGCATTGCCTACATGCTGGAAGACGCAAGCGTTGCGGTCGTTCTGACCCAATCGGATCTGAAAAATGAGTTGCCGGCGCTGTCGGCAGACGTGTTGTGTGTGGACACCGTCAAGGGTGAGCTGGAGGGTGAAAGCAGTGGGAACCCCCGTTCGCAGGTGAGCGGCGACAATCTTGCCTATGTTATTTATACATCAGGCTCTACCGGCAAGCCGAAGGGCGTCGCAGTCCAGCATCGGAACTTGGTGAATTTTCTCTCCTCGATGGCGACGACACCGGGGATGACCGCTGACGACGCGCTCGTAGCGGTTACAACCCTTTCCTTTGATATTGCCGGTTTGGAACTCTACCTGCCTCTGA
>CAZTNL010000069.1:2732-7111 GCA_964614885.1 uncultured Calditrichaceae bacterium
GCGGTTACAACCCTTTCCTTTGATATTGCCGGTTTGGAACTCTACCTGCCTCTGAGTGTCGGAGCTCGAATCGCGCTCGCCAGCCGTGAGGTGGCTACAGACGGGAGGAAATTGAGCAAGTTGCTGGAGGAGTCCGGTGCCACGGTGATGCAGGCGACTCCTGCTACCTGGATGATGCTTGTCGAGGCCGGATGGGAAGGGAATAGCCGCCTGAAGATGCTTTGTGGCGGGGAAGCCTTGCCGCGCGAACTTGCCAGCGTTCTTTTGGGCAAGGGTGCATCCCTATGGAATATGTATGGCCCAACGGAAACCACCATCTGGTCGGCGGTGCTACAGGTAGAGGACGGCGACGGGTCGGTTCCCATCGGCCTTCCGATTGCGAATACGCAGATTTACATTGTGGACCGTGACTTCAATACCGTGCCGATCGGTGTCCACGGCGAGCTGCTGATCGGCGGGGACGGGCTGGCGCGTGGCTACCTGCATCGACCCGAGCTGACCGCCGACAAGTTCGTGCCCAATCCTTTTTCGGATGAGCCGGGCGCTCGCCTCTATCGAACCGGAGATCTTGCCAGGTTTTTGGTCGATGGCAGCATCGAATTTGTCAGCCGCATCGATCACCAGGTCAAGCTGCGGGGATTTAGAATCGAACTCGGCGAGATTGAGGCGGTTCTGTCACAATGTGCCGGGGTTTCTCAGGCTGCCGTGCTCGTGCGGGAAGACAATCCCGGGGACAAGCGGCTGGTCGCGTACATCGTAAGCCAGGATGGCCCGGCGCCCTCTGCCGAAACTTTGCGCAGCCAACTGCAGGAGTATCTTCCCGATTATATGGTCCCGTCCGGTTACGTCTTTCTCGACAGCTTTCCGCTTACGCCCAACGGAAAGCTTGATCGACGCGCTCTGCCGGCCCCGGAAGCGAAGAAAGCGGATCCCACCGAAGACTACAAACCGCCTCACAATGAGGTCGAGCGCACCATCGCATCTGTCTGGCAGGAGGTCTTGCATGTAGAGAAGGTTGGTGTGAACGACAACTTTTTTGACCTTGGTGGACACTCACTGCTCCTGGTTCGGGTGCAGAGCCGGTTGTGCGAGTTGTTTGACCGCGAGGTGTCCATTATCGAGCTGTTCAAGTATCCGACGGTCCAGATGCTCGGCACCTATTTTAGCCAGGAAGGCGGCGATGACCAATCCCTCGGGCGCGTGCAACAGGTGGCCGAAAAGCGCAAAGCCGCGATCGAAAAGCAGAAGCAGCGCATGCAGGACGCCAAGAAGAAGGATGGAGAGCTGGACTATGCCTGAGCTGAGATTACCCCTGTACAGTTCAAAACACCACCTGAACGATATCCATCCGGAGCTGGAAAAGTCTTGGCGAAAAATCGCGTGCAGATGCTCATGAGGTCGCCGTCAGGCCGGGCAAAAATCTGCGTGCCCGTCGCATGGTGTGGCGCCATCATTTTGTTCCTTGCCGAGTGGTATCTTGCCGCAGCGTACTCGGAGATTCATGTCCGTACGTTCATCTTTTTCGGGGCGCTGTATGGTCTTCTTGGTGCTCTTGTGGGCGCCGTGTTGGCCGTCCTTCTCAAGTGGAAGGGCGTGGTTTTTCGGCATCGCTGGTGGCACTCTGAGCGTCCCGGCTTTCTGCCTGGACTCCTTCTCGGAGGCTACTTCTTTCTCTACGGATTCCATTGCCTGAACATAGAACTGATCCATCACGCCGGTATTTTTTCTCCGGCGCGGCTGGTCGGAAATCTTCTTCTGGTCGCGTTCACGCTGGCGGTATTTCTCTCTGCGTTGTTTCTGCGAGCCGAGCATGGCGGTGGGGTTCTGGCGTTCTTACGGGCGGCACCGGTGCCACTATCGCTGGTGGTCGCAGTCAACTTGCGGTTTTTTTCGTTACAACCGCACATTGTGCCCGCGGGTGACACGTTCGTCGGGATGGCAAGTCTTGGTGTTGCTGGCCTGGTAGGCGTTTTTTTCGCACGCACGATGTCTGTCTGTCTGCCGTTCATGAAGAAAAACATGGTCGCGGCTGTCACCAACCTGACGGTGGCTGCAGTCATTCTATGGGCGTTCTCGATGCTTGGCCCATCGTCTTCTGCGAGCTATCACATTGCTCGCGGCGAAGCGACGCCAGCGAGTGATGTCCCCAAGCCGCGCAATATTGTTTGGATCGTGATGGATACGGCACGGCGCGATTATATCTCCATTTACGGGGCGGAGCGCAATGCAATGCCACGCCTGAAAGAATTCTCACGGCAGGCGCTGATTTTCGACCGCGCGATTTCGACCGCACACTGGACATTCCCTGCGCATGCCTCCATGTTCACGGGGATGTATTCTTCGAAGCATGGCGCCAACCATCACACGGGCGACTGGATTTCACATCCCATGGCGCCGGAGAACCTAACGATTGCAGAAATCCTGCAGGCTAAAGGATATCAAACCGGTGCGGTTGTCGCAAACAACGCCGTCCTGTCGCGGGAGAGCGGATTTGCTCAGGGCTTCGAGTATTACTGTGATCCAGAACCGTTTATTTATAATCTTTTCTGGGGACAGGCGCTTAAACTATTCTCACAACGATTTACTGACTTAAAGCTACGCATAAACATTGATAGACTGGCCGGCGATATCAATGCCTTCGCCTTTGAGTGGCTGGCAAAGCGCGCGCCCGAGCGCCCCTTTTTCCTTTTTCTTAACTACATGGAGGCACACAACGGCTTCGCCTTCGTGCCAGAGCCGTACGATTCCATGTACGGTTTTGACCGCAACAAACGGGATTCGCTTTTTGTCGATCTTAACCCGGGCAAAATCGTTCATTTTCGGGATAGTGTCACCGTGGCGCAGGCCACGTTCAACAGAGCTGCGGTCCAGCGCAAACTAAGTTATCTCGACATGAATCTGGGGCTGCTTTTCGACAAGCTGAAGGAGCTGGGACTCTTTGATGATGCCATGATCATTGTCACCGCCGACCATGGGGATCTTTTCGGCGAGCATCACTCTTTTGGGCACCAGACCGACCTCTATCAAGAAGTGCTTCGGATTCCGCTGCTCGTGAAATATCCACGGTCAGAACGAACGGGGCGCTCAGACAAGCTCGTGCAAACGGTAGATATCATGCCGGAAATACTTTCGTATATCGGGCTGGAGGTCCCTGATGGCGTGCAGGGGCAGCCGTTTGCTAAAGCCAATCATGAAATCATATCAGAGCTCTTCCCGAACGCGCGTCACCCGCATACGCGGCTTAATCCGAAACGGTACATTCGGGAGCTAAAGGCGATCATGGGGAATGTCGACGGCGATTCCCTCAAGTATATATGGTCATCAAAGAAAGACAGCTCGGAGCTGTTCGATCTGAGAAATGACCCAAAGGAATTGAACAACATAATCGCCGAACGACCGGAGCAGGCCGAAACATTGAATGCACGGCTTTTGAGCTGGGAGAAGAGCTTCGTTCCGGTCAGAAGTACCAACATCCACCGTCAGGACCGTGAAAAACTCGAAAAGCGGTTGCGGTCGCTTGGTTACATTAAGTAAGCAGCACAACGCATCGGTAGGGCGTTATCGCGATGCGAATGCCGCATGACGAATGGGCGGGCTTTTGCACCTTGACAGAAAGACATTCGAAGAAAATGAATAATGGGTATATTACGCCCCGCGGCCTGTCAAACTTCGCGTTTCTTCTTTTCGCGTCTGTGGCACTCGGTATCTATGTGCGGTTTATGATGCTTGCCCTACAGCATCGCACAACATTTGACGACGCGTACATGTTTATGAGATATGCGAAGAATTTCATAGGCGGTCATGGCATTGCTTGGAATCCGGACGGCCCGCAGACATACGGCGTTACCAGCCTTTTATATTTGGCCCTAATCGTCATGCTGCGCGGAAACCTTGGCGCACTGGATGACAGCACGGTGCTTGTATTCGCGTCTTCATTCCTTGCCATCCTGGCTGTTGGCGTTCTTATTCTTACGATTACGCACTTTACAAGAGCAAGGTACCTTGTGAACAAATGGGTTATCGTAGCTGGGCTTCTGTTCCCACTGCTGGTTTCACATCCGGTCTTCGTATATCATTCGAAGACCGGAATGGACACCACTCTCTCGGTCCTTTGTAACTCAGTCCTGATTTTTGCGACCTTAAAGTGGGTCCAGTGCGATAAGAGAATCTGGATGGCATTGACCCTGCTGGTGAGCTATTTAACTTTCCTTGCACGTCCTGACAATCTTATCTATGCAGCGGCATTTCCTTTATTGTGCTTGTGGCTCCTGGAGCCTGAAAGGAAAAAGGAAGCGGTGCAGTTTGCCAGTGGCTTGGTCTGTATCCTGCTGATAGACACGGCTATTAAATTTTTGGTTTTCGGGGATCCTCTGCCGCTG
>CAZTNL010000069.1:7211-9130 GCA_964614885.1 uncultured Calditrichaceae bacterium
CCTGCTGATAGACACGGCTATTAAATTTTTGGTTTTCGGGGATCCTCTGCCGCTGTCTTTCTACGCCAAGTCCGTCGGCTTTTATGCAGGCTATGCCGGTGCCTCTAGGTGGAACCCGGTACAATATCTGTTTGTATTCGTAGGGATAGTCGCGCCCTATTTGGCCATTACCATATTCTTTTACAAAAAGGATTCACTCAAGTTAACTATTGCATTCATACTCCCTGTTCTGGTGACTTTCACCTACTATTTCTTCGTGGTCCAGATCATGGGATATGCGGCACGGTATTATTTCCCGGCCGTGCCCTTCTTTGTGGTGAGCTCTTTCCTGATCGCAGATTCCTACAAACGCGTCGAAAAAGCAAATAATGCCGCTCTTGCCCGCGGGAAATATGTCCGCCTCGGCCTTGTTCTGCTCGTTGTCTTTTTGGTGTCGCGGCCGGACGTGCAGGTGCAAGCGTCGAAAGTTTATGATAGAGCGGTTATTTCAAAAGACACGGCGACGGCCGGTGTGACGAAGCCACCCGCGAGTTCAGCTAAGGTGCCTCGCAGGCTCCCGTCGTGGGAAGCGATTTCCAGCGTTGCAGAGATTGTTCGCCGTCTGCCTGTTGGAGCAGTCGTCTCAATGTCTGAATACGGATACATTGGCGCACAATGTCCCGACGTTCACATTCTTGACCCATTGGGGCTGAATGATCCGGTTTTTGCGCACAAGGGTTTTTCATGCAGCAATTTTCTTGCGCGGAAGCCGGATTTGATCTGGCTCCCGCATTCCGACTACACCGGAATAACAGCGCAATTAGTGAACTCGGACGAATTCACTAGTCGCTACGATTTTTACCCCGGAGCCTTCAATTACGGACTTGCCGTGAGGCGGGAGAGCGTGTATTACGACACAATTACTGCTTTATGCGGCAAGGCGCTGCGTGAACAGTACGGCGGATTCTTCCAAGACGACAAGAGTGCAAATCAATTCATAGATTAGGTAAAACCCTTAAGACACAATGGCGGAGGGGATGGTAACGAGTGCGGAAGAAGCGTAGCACAATAACAGCAGTGATGATTCTGGGGCTGATTGGCCTTGCCGCGGTCTGCATCACTGTTTTCGTCGTCTCCCAAGGCTCCTGGGATGACGACGCATTTATTTCCTTTAGATATGCGCATAATCTCTATAACGGGAACGGGCTTGTCTACAACGCCGGCGACCGGGTTGAAGGCTATACGAATTTTCTGTGGACGCTGGTGGCTTACGTCGGGATGCTGTTGCACGTCGCGCCGCTCACCTTTGCTCAGGCGGTCAGCGTCGCATCCCAGGTCGTAACCCTGTACTTGGTTTTTCTGCTCGGAAAAGTTCCGGGCCGTTCGCCCTTCCTGGCATTGATAGCGCCGGCTTTGCTTGCGTGTAGGCCATCATTCTTGGTTTACCCGATGACGGGCATGGAGACCACTTTTTTTTCGATGCTCATAGTGCTTGCTTTGCTGTTGGTTCAGCGGACAAGGACGGACGGCATGACCGGCGCCATTCTTACCGGCATTGCTCTCGTTGCTGTGACGCTAACCAGGTTCGATGGGTTTGTCATTGTGTTTGTCATTGTGGGCTACAAACTGCTTGTCGACCGTGAGTTCAAAACGATGTTGCCGGTCGTCATCGTTCTGGCTGTCGCAATGAGTACATATCATTTGTGGCGCATCGTCTACTACCCGACACTGCTTCCGAATACGTTTTATGCAAAAGTCGGCTTTTCACTGGGACAATTAGCGTACGGTATTATATACGTTTTGAATTTTGTTGTTGGAGGTTGCTAGCTCGCCTGCGTCCTGGCTACGTTGCTGTTTGTTGGTGGTAAAGCTACACGGATTATGTGTCTTAACGTCAGGGTTCAGGTGCGCTATGTGGGCTAATCATCCCCCCCCCACCA
>CAZTNL010000070.1:0-9127 GCA_964614885.1 uncultured Calditrichaceae bacterium
ATCAGGATTACGGCGGTCAGATAGAAGCAAACGAGTCCCGCCTTCTTGACCCGGCCGAGGTCAAACCGTTTTGGCCGCGAGTGATTGCTATACTTGGAGTAAATCATTGCTGCACCTCCGTGTAATTCATAACACCAACCTCATGATTGCTAACTGCCCCACACATGGGCTATCCCTCCTCAATGAGGGCAATGACCTTGTCAACGATATTCCGGGCAGCCTCCGGCCTGGCCAGTTTCCCGACGGCCTGAGACATTGACTCGCGTTTTTTGGGGTCGCCCGCCAGCTTCGTGACTGCATGCGCAAGCCGTTCCGGCGTCAGATCTTTTTCCGGAATTACTTCCGCCGCTCCCGCCCTGGCTGCCGCCTGAGCGTTGCTCGTTTGATGGTCGGCGGTAGCGTACGGGAACGGAACGAGTATCGCCGGCAGCCCGGTGACAGCGATTTCGGCCAGCGTGGTTGCGCCCGAGCGGCACAGGACAAAATCGCTCGCGGCGTAGGCTGCCGCCATGTCTTCGATGAACGGCACGGTTTTCACCTGCGGCAACGGGTCTGCCGCGGCTGAGAACTCGTCGAATGCACCGGGTCCCGTTGCCCAGAGCACCTGAAACTGCTCGATACGGCTGATTTCCGGCAACGCCCGAGCCAGAGCCTGATTTATCCCTCGGGCTCCCTGGCTGCCGCCAAAAACGAAAAGTGTGGTTTTTTCGTTGTCCAGCCCCAATTGGCGCGCGGCTGAACGTCGATCGCTGTTTTTTATGTCTGTGCGTATGGGATTCCCCGACAAGTGAATTTGCGGCTGCCCTGAAAAATAACGTCTCGATTCCTCAAAGGTGATGTGCACCTGTCGCACACGTTTTCCCAGCCAACGGTTGACGAGCCCGGGGTAACTATTCTGCTCCTGAATCACCGTCGGAATGCGGAGGCACAACCCGGTCAACAAGGCCGGCCCGCTGACATATCCTCCGGTGCCGATGATCACGCTCGGCCGCTGTTGGACAAAGATGGCCATACACTGGGCCAGACTCACGGCAAGCCGCAGCGGAAAGAGGAGGTTGCCGGGGCTCACCTTTCTCTGCAATCCCCTGATCCAAATCTTCCTGAAAGCGTACGGCAACGTCGGCAGAACTCTGTTTTCGATTCCGTAAGAGGTGCCGATGAAGAGAATCTCGAAACCGCCACGCTTCTCAAATTCCTGTGCGAGAGCGATTCCCGGGTAGAGATGGCCACCGGTGCCGCCACCCGCAATCACGATGTTTTTGCTGTGTTCTGCCATATCTCTCTACCGAACAATTCTGAGCGCAGCCCGGCCGCTGACCACGCTTGCCGACCTCGTCTTCTTTGCAATGATGTTCCGGTCAGCGATGTTAAGAAGCACGCCGACCGAGAACATGTTCACGAAAAGCGCCGAACCGCCGTAGCTGAGAAAGGGCATCGGCACGCCGGTCGTGGGCAGCAGGCTCAGAACGACGCCCATATTTGTCAGGGCGTAAATTGCAATATTGAGCACCAGCCCGACTCCGAGAATCTTCCCCTGGGTGTCGGAGGAGTTCAGGGCGATCCTGAAGCCGGTCACAACCAGAAAGAGGAAGAGGAGCAAAATGGCGGTGGTGCCGAGCAACCCGAGCTCTTCTCCAAAAATGGCGAATATGAAATCGGTAAACGGGTCCGGCAGGAAATGATATTTTTGCCGTCCATCGCCAAGACCGAGGCCAAGGAAATGACCGCTGCCGAAAGCGATCAGCGACTGCTGGACTTGCCACGCGACATTGTCGCCATTGAGCGCCGAGAGAAAACTGCGAATGCGTTCGGTCCGGTAGCCTCCGGCCGTAATCGCCCAGACCAGAAACGGCATCGTGCCCGCGCCAAGCAGCATGAGATGCTGGAGCCGCTCACCGGCAACGAACATGATGAGCAGCGCGATCCCGGCCGTCAGAACCGCGCTGCCGAGGTCTGGCTGCAGGTAGACCGGAAGAACGATGGCCGCGATCACCGACAGGTGGAAAAGGAAACTGGAAATAGACTTGCCCTTTTCCAGCCGGGACGCGCAGAGCGACAAGCTCAGGAACAGAATGAGAGCCAGCCTGGCGAAATCTGACGGCTGGAACCGGAACAAACCAGCGTCGAGCCAGCGTTTGCTGCCGCGAATTCGTTCGACATCGGGCCCCATGAGCATATAGAGCAGAATGAGAACGCTGAGCAGAAGCAGTCCGGGCGATATGCTCAGCCAAAAGCGATAGTCGATGTGCGCCACCACCAGCATGACAATAAAACCGGCAAGGACCTTGTAGAAATGGCGCTTCAGGAAGAAGTTGCTGTCGCCGTAACTCTCCTGAGCCTTGAATGAACTGGCGCTGTAGACCATGACCACGCCGATCACGCACAGTGTGACTACAAGCAGGAACAAGGGCGAATCGATTTTTCTGGTTTTCGTATGTTTCATGCTACCAATCTGTTGTCTCTGTCTTCCATCCGGTTCATCGAATTTTGAAGGTGCTCAGGCTCAGGAGCGCCAACAGGATGCCGACGATCCAGAAACGCACTACCACGCGTGGTTCTTCCCAGCCTTTTAGTTCGAAATGGTGATGAATTGGCGCCATGCGGAAAATGCGCTTTTTGCTGTATTTGAAGTATGTCACCTGAATGATCACCGACAGGGTTTCGGCCACGAAGACGCCGCCGACGATCGGCAGCAGGAATTCTTTTTTCAACAAGATCGCCAGCGTGCCAATGGCGCTGCCGAGGGCCAGAGAACCTGTGTCGCCCATGAACACTTTGGCCGGGTAGGAATTGTACCAAAGAAATCCCAGGGAGGCGCCGACCAGCGCCGCCGAGAAAACGGTCAGTTCCCCGGTTCCGGGCAGGTAGATGATATTCAAATAGTCGCTGAAATCAACGCGGCCTGAAACGTAGGCGATCGCCGCCCAGGCCAGGGCGGTGATGCCGACCAAACCGATGGCGAGGCCATCGAGCCCGTCCGTCAGGTTGACAGAGTTCGAGGTGGCGGCGATCACGAAAATAACCATCGGAATATAGAGATAGCCAAAGTCGATCTCATAGTTCTTAAAGAATGGCAGCGTGCTCAGGGTGTTGATGCCTTCAAACTGCGGTGAAAAATAGAGAATGCCGCCGACAATGAGACCCAGGCTGACTTGTCCCAGCAGCTTGTAACGGCCAATCAATCCCTTTTTCGCCTTTTTGACCACTTTCAAGTAGTCATCGATGAAGCCCACGGCGCCCATCCAGACCGTTGAGAAGAGGATGAGAGCGACATAGATGTTGTCGAGCTGCGCCCAAAGCAGTGTTGGAATGACCACCGAGCCCAGAACGATGAGGCCACCCATCGTCGGCGTGCCGGCCTTCTTCAGGTGCGTCTCCGGCCCGTCGGTGCGAATCTCTTCGCCGATTTGATGCTCGTGCAGCTTACGGATGATGTACGGGCCCAGAAAGAGGCTAATGACCAGAGCCGTGATTGCTGCCCATGCCGAGCGAAAGGTGATATACCGGAACAAGTTGAAACCGGAAATGTAGTCGCGCAGCGGGTAAAGGAGATAGTAAATCATAGCATGTCCTGCCTTTATTTAGCCTGGTCTTGCAGCAGACCGGAGAGCAGATCCTCCATTTTCATCCCCCTGGAACCCTTTATGAGTATGATGTCATTTTTCTGTACTTCGTCGTTCAGGTGCTGCCGCAGCCGGGCTTTGTCATCGATGTGGACCGCTATAATGCCGGTCTCAGCCTCTGCGGCGGCGACGGTGTTTTGCGCCAGCGGGCCATACCCGACGAGCGCGTCGATACCGTAGTGGGGCGCGGCATGTCCCATCTCCGCATGCGCCGACTCAGCAGCCTCGCCGAGCTCGAGCATATCGCCGAGGACGAGCCATTTCCTGCCGGAACATGGCATGTCCTGCAGCGTGCGCATCGCCGCCAGCGTCGACTCCGGATTCGCATTGTAGCAGTCGTTCAGTATGGTGACGCCTTTGCGACGCAGCACTTCCATCCGGTGCGCCGGACTCTTTACCGCCTCGAGTCCTGTTTTGACTTGCTGCATGGAAAGACCTGCATCGAGGCCCACTGCTGCAGCCGCCAGAGCGTTGGACAGGTTATGTGCCCCGGGCAGGGCAAGCCTGATTGAAACACCTTGAACCTCCAGACCGGCACAACCGGAGTCGTCGATAGGCAGGCGCTTTCCTGTGATCTGTGCCCTGGCGTCAAAACCATAGGTGACAGAGTATCGATAGTCTCTGGCATAGGTCGAAATCATCCGGTCATCAAGATTCGCGAAAATGCGTCCGTTTCCTTTGAGGTAATCGTAAAGCTCCATCTTGGCCCTGGCCACACCGTGGATATCCTGCAGGTGCTCGACGTGCCCTCTGCCTATATTGGTAATCAATCCGGCATCCGGCTCGGCTATTCTGCACAAGGCGGCAATTTCACCGAAGTGATTGGTCCCCATCTCAATGACAGCGAACTCGTGCGATTCATCGAGCGAGAACAGGGTGAGGGGGACCCCGATATGGTTGTTGTAGTTGCCCTCAGTCTTGCACACGCTTCCTGCCTGCGACAGGACCGAGGCGATCATCTCTTTCGTGGTGGTCTTGCCGTTGGTGCCTGTCAGTCCGAGGACCCGTGCGCCGTGCTGCCGCCGGTTCAATCTTGCGAACAGCTGTAAGGCGATGAGCGTGTCGGTCACTTCCACCAGCGGCTTGCCGGCCAGGCGTGCGGCATTTTCTTGCAGGAACGTTGCCTCCACTACCGCGGCTGCGGCGCCTTTCTCCAGCGCCTGCTCCACAAAGGCGTGCCCATCATGTGTTTCGCCTTTCAGCGCGAAATAGAGCTCGCCCGCAGCCACAGTCCGGCTGTCAATCGAGACGTCCGTGAACTGTACTGCTTCGACGGTGTCCGGAACGGTCCAGCGTGGCCGGCACGCTTCCAAAGACAGTAATTGTTCTAGCTTCAACGACATAGTCACCCAACTACGATAATTGTCTGTAGCCGAATAGAGTCTCTGTTAATCATAGTCAATCGTGTCCTCTGTCTGCTCCGGGTCATGGATTGAGAAGGTGTCTTGCCGCTGCCGGCGGCTCGCAGCGAATATATCCGCGGCTTCCCGGTTTCATCCTGCTGCCAGTGGCTGGTTGCTGAGCCATCACGAGGCCGCTTCCTTCGATTTTTGCGGTCAGGCCGCGCGCTGTCAGTTCGACAATGGCCTTTCGCAACGACAGCCCGACCAGGTTCGGCATGCTGCTGAACGCAGAGTCTTTGTCGACCGGCCTCAGCTCGAGCACCACCCGGTCCGAGCGATGCTGGCGGTTTATTGCCTGGCCTTCGACATAGGTTCCCTGCCCTTCTACGGTGTACTCGATCCCCAAATCCTCCAGTGTTCTTTCAGCGACTTCCACCCTCCGGCCGGAAAGGTTCGGGATGGTCGGTCGCGCGGATGGCGAAATTGTGGCGACCTGCTGAGTCTGCTCCCGCTTCCGGGGATGATAAATTTTCAAAATTCTTTCCAACATTTTCCTGACCGTCGGCGCAGCCACGTGACCGCCGGAATGAATCGGGTATGGCTCGTCCAGAGATACGTAGAACAGGAGCCTGGCATGTTCGGCCGGGTAGAACGCGATAAAGGACGCGACGAAGTCGGAGTTGGAATATCCTCCGCGCCCGGGGCGGGGCTTTTGGGCCGTGCCGGTTTTGCCTGCAATGTGAATTCCGGGAATTCTGGCCATCGTTCCGGTGCCATCCTCGACAACCTGGGTGAGAATGCGAGTCATTTCAGCTGCCACACGCGCGTCCATCACTTTTCGGATGACGCGCGGTTTGAATTCGGATCGAATTTCTCCTGTCTGGCTGACGAGCTGCTTGACAATCGCCGGCTTCATCAGCAAGCCGCCGTTGGCGACGGCCCCATATGCCATGGCCATCTGCATCGCCGTGACGGCGACCTCGTGCCCGTAGGCCATAGCCGCAATCGTAAACTTCGACCATTCGGAGGGCTTTTTGAGAATCCCCGACACTTCTCCCGGAAGATCGATGCCTGTCTTGTTGCCAAAGCCGAGGTCACGCGCCGCACGAAATAGTTTTTTCCGGCCAAGTTTCATCGCAATTTTCGCAGCACCGATGTTGCTGGAGTGTTTGAAAACCTGTTCAAAGCTCAGCCATGCGTGTGGTTCCGGGTCGTTTATGGTCTCACCGTGCAAATGATACTTGCCATTCTCACAGAAAATGATGTCATCCGGCCTCATGATTGAGTCGCGCAGGGCCTGCATCATCGTGACGATCTTGAAGGTCGATCCCGGTTCAAAAATGTCGGTGATACCTCTGATCCTCCACGAGTCCGCCGGGGTCTTGCCGGCCAGGTTGGCATCGAACCCAGGGTAAGAGGCCAGCGCCAGCACTTCCCCGGTAGCCGGGTTGGAGATGATGGCGGTGCCACCTTTGGCATGGTACTTTTTTACCGCCAGCACGAGTTCCTCTTCTGCGATGGTCTGCAGGACGTGGTCGATGGTGAGAATAAGATCATCTCCCTGCTGGCTTCCCTGTGTCATCGAGGCGATCGGGATGATGCCCTGGCCACGCGCATCCTGCTGCATCATGCTCCATCCGTCTTTGCCCCGCAGCTCCGAGTCAAACTGCAGCTCGAGACCGCTCAGGCCGCGACCGTCGACATCGGCGAAACCAATGACTTGTGCCAGGCTTTCTTTGAACGGATATAGGCGTTCGGCCGTCTTGGTCACCTTAACCCCCTTCAGGTTCATCGCCTTAAGCATCTCGGCACGGTCTTCGCGGATGTCGCGCAGAAGAACCGTGAAACGGTTTCCGGTTTTCAGTTTATTCAATATGGCATCGGCCGGACTCTGCAGGATGGAGGCCAGCTTATGCGACAGTTCCGCCGGCGCGGCAACCGACCGGTTGTGGACGCCCAGATCGTAACGCTCCTTGTTCACGGCCAGCAGCGTGGCATGGCGGTCGCGGATCAGGCCGCGCGGCGCAGGCTGCTTATATTCACGCAGATACTGTTCACGAGCCATGGTTTCGTACACTTCGTGGTTGAAAACCTGCACCTGCACGAGGCGCGCAAAGATGACTAGCGCAGCCACATAGATGCCTGCTTTGACAGCGGTGAAGCGCCAGGAATCAGCGTCCGTCTTGAAGGAGCGGTTTCCGCTTTTGCGTTTCTTATTGGTGTTCGCCGGCATCGGTAACCTCTATGATGTCTTGCTGTGGCAAGAAATCGAGTCCTAACTCCTCGTGCGCAATCCTCTGAATTCGGCCAAAGCTCGACAGGCGCGTGGCTTCGGCCCGAAGTTTCTCGTTGAGCGCCTTGCTGTGTTGAAGGCTCTGCTCGATCGCCCCGATCGTCCGCAGACAGTTGTTGACCGCGACGTTCAGCCAAACGAAGGAGAGCATCACCAGGAAGAGAGCCATGACAAAGCCCATGAGACCGGCAGACAAGCGCTCCGGTTGGCTGTGCCGGGTACTGCCGAGCACAATGTTGGCGTTCCTCGCGAGTGGAATTCTGAGATTCTTTCCCATCTCAATTCCCTGTGCCGATATATTCCGCCGCTCTGAGCCGTGCGCTGCGGCTTCTTGGGTTCCGGCGAACTTCCTCCAGAGTTGGCTGCACTACGCGACGCGTCAGTATTTTCAGCCGGGGTCGCTTGTTGCAGATGCATATCGGGATGTCTGGCGGACATTCACACTGCGATGCCTCGTTCTTAAAGAAGCGCTTGGTCACGCGGTCTTCGAGCGAGTGGTACGAGAGAATGACGATTCTTCCGGATGGCTGCAGGGCGTCAAGGCTCTTTTCCAGGGTCTGGCTTAAATTGTCGAGCTCCGCGTTCAGGAAAATGCGCAGCGCCTGAAAAACACGGGACAACGACTTCACTCGGTGTTTCGGCGGCGTTTTTTCTTCAATGATTTTGGCCAGCTGCTCGGTGGTCTCTATTTTCGATCGTGTTCTCTTCATTACTATAGCCTTGGCGATCGAGGCGGAGCGCCGCTCTTCTCCGTAGGTTCTGAAAATATTCGCGAGCTCCTGCCAGGACGCGTTGTTAACAACGTCGTAGGCCGTCCTTTCCTGGGATCTGTCCATACGCATGTCGAGCCGGCCCTCTTGTCTAAAACTAAAGCCTCGTTCTGCAGTGTCAATTTGGTGCGACGATACGCCGAGATCGAGAAAAATTCCGTTCACTTTTTCGATTTTTAGTCGTTCGAGCGCCTGGTCGAAGTCGCTGAAGTTGCTCTTACACACAATCGAGCGGCTGCCGAACTTCGCCAACCTGTTGCGCACCGCCTCGATGGCATCCTCGTCTCTGTCGAGGCTCACCACCGTCGTGTTCGGGAATCGCTCGAGAATATCTGCCGAGTGGCCACCGCCACCTGCCGTTCCGTCCAGGTAGATCCCGTCCGGCTCGTTGACTAGGAAGCGTCCCACCTCATGGGTGAGAACCGGTTCATGATACATGACCCACTCTCTGGGCTAAAGGTGGACATTATCCAGTTCTGCCAGCAGCGCCGGGCCCTCGGGTGACTCAGCCAGCGCGTCATGCGTCACCGGATTCCACAGCTGAATTGTATCCACAGTGCCAATGATTTTGACACTCTTGTCGATTCCCGCGTGTGCGTAATAATCGGTCGGAATGTTAACGCGTCCCTGTTTGTCGAGCGCGGCCTCAGTCGTGTTGAGGCCCAAGAATCTGCGCAGCTTGTTGGCGCGCTGATCGCTTCGTGGGAGCTCCGCGACTTTGTCTCCGATTTGCTTTTTCCACAGCAAGTACGGATAAACAGTTAAATATCCTGGTTGCTCTTTTGAGATAATTAGATTACTTTCCTCCAAGCTGGCCAATACCTTGCGAAATTTGGACGGGATGTTGAGCCGTCCTGTATCGTCGATGGCGTAATTGAATGTGCCTAGAAAGAAATTCATGAGCTCAAGTGGCTGACGTAATGGTCACCTAATGTGGAAATATCTAACCCTTCGTGACCCAATTTAACCCAATATAAACCAATTGGCATGACAATGTCAAGTGTTTTAAGCAATTTAGTCTGTGATTATTCGAGAAGATTTAGCTTGATCAGTAACGAAAAAATCCCTATATATAGGGCAAGAAGCAATAGAGAGCTT
>CAZTNL010000071.1:0-9037 GCA_964614885.1 uncultured Calditrichaceae bacterium
GAAGGTGCTGCTTGATTTCAATGGATAATCTCAAGGTGGAACTTGGCCCTGCCTCTTATCCCATTTTCATCGGTGAGGGCATTTTCAGCAAGCTGGGCGAAATGCTGCAGCTCTATGGTCTCGGCCGGCAGGCAGTGGTGGTGACCGATAGAAAGGTGGCTCCGATGATTCGAGCGCGGCTGTCGGGTGGCTCGTGGCCAGGAGTTGCGGTGTCGGATATTATCGAGATAGCGCCCGGCGAAAAAAGCAAGTCGCTTGCCACCGCCGAGAGCGTCTTGACACGGCTTCTGGAACGGCACTACGACCGCACACTGACTCTCCTTGCCGTCGGTGGTGGCGTCGTCGGCGATCTCACTGGATTTGTCGCCTCAGTTTACAAGCGCGGAGTCAACTGCGTTCAAGTGCCAACCACGCTGCTGGCCCAGGTCGATTCCAGCATCGGCGGGAAAACCGGTGTCAACCATCGCCTCGGCAAGAATCTGATCGGCACATTTGCCCAACCAAAGCTGGTGTGGAGCGATTTGAATTTCTTGAAGACACTGCCGCAGCGGGAGTTGATTTGCGGCCTCGGCGAGGTCGTAAAGTATGGCATCATTGAGGACCCCGAGTTGTTTGCACTTTGCGAAAACGAGCTGGACGGCCTGTTGGAGCACGACTCCGGGGTCACTGCGGAGGCCGTGCGCCGCTCCTGTGAAATCAAGGTCGCTATCGTGGCCCAGGACGAGCGCGAGCACGGCTTGCGGATGCTCTTGAATTTCGGACATACCATCGGGCACGCCATCGAAGCGGCCACCGGGTATGGGAAAATGTCGCATGGCGCCGCTGTCCTGGCAGGCATGCTCGCCGAAAGTCAGGTCGCGTTGGAAATGAATCTTCTGCACGAGGAAGCCTTCGCGCGCATCAGAGAGTTGGTCCTTCGCTTTGACCTGGGGAAAGCTCTCCGCGGGCTGCGGCCCGACGATATCGACGCTTACATCAGGGCGGATAAGAAGGCGCTTTCGGGAAAGACGAGAATGGTGCTCCCGCTCGGTATTGGGGAGGCGGAAGTCGCGGAAGACGTTGGGCCTGAACAGGTCAGGCGAGGCGTGGAAGCGCTGCTGGCCGCGGTCTGATTTCCAGGGTCAGCTCTTTACGGCACCCTTTTGCGGGATGCCAGTTTCCAGCCGCTCATGGCGCGGCCATTGCTGTTGCTTTTTGGGTTCAGAACCGGCACACTCCGGCGTTCGTGATGGCAGATGGCTGCGGCAAGCATGGCCGCTTCGAGTTCATCGTCGACTCCGTCCCGGTCAACGGCTGTCTTGCCGTTTGCAAGAAATTCCTGCTCGACAAAATGCGTGTCAAAATCACCGGAGATGAATTTCGGGTGTTGCATGACCATTTCGCAGAACGGGATGGAGGTTTCGACCCCGACGACACGATACTCACTCAAAGCGCGTTTCATTCTCGCCAGCGCTTCGCTTCTGTCCTGCCCCCAGACGATGAGTTTCGCTAACAATGGATCGTAGAACACCGAGACCTCGCTGCCGGAGGCGAAGCCACTGTCTTCGCGCACGCCCGGTCCCGACGGCGGAGTCAGTTGGACGATTGTTCCGGTTGAGGGGAAAAAGTTGTTGGCGGGATCTTCGGCATAAATCCGGCATTCAATCGCATGTCCCCGCAGCGAAACGTCTTCCTGGCGGAAGCGCAGGCGCTCGCCGGCCGCCACTCGGATTTGCTCCTTGACCAGGTCGAGGCCCGTGACCATTTCGGTAACCGGATGTTCAACCTGTAGGCGTGTGTTCATTTCGAGGAAATAAAAATGGTGATTTTTGTCGAAGATAAATTCAATCGTGCCCGCGTTTGCATAGTTGCAGGCCGCTGCCGCTTTAACGGCCGCTGCGCCCATCTCGGCACGCAGGGCTTCATCCAGCACACATGAGGGCGCTTCTTCTATAACCTTCTGGTGCCGTCTTTGGATGGAGCACTCGCGCTCTGCGAGGTGCACGACGTTCCCGTGGGCGTCGGCAAGCACTTGAATCTCGATATGCCGCGGTGCCTCGATATACTTTTCGACATAGATTCTGCCATCACCGAAGGCCGATTCAGCTTCTGAGCGCGCGGCGCGAAAGGCAGAGGCGATTTCGCTTTTCTGGCGGACAATTCGCATGCCCTTGCCACCACCGCCGGCGGCAGCCTTGAGCAGTACCGGGTAGCCAACTCTGGCAGCGACTTTGGCCGCTTCGTTTTCGTCCAACTCCTGGTCCGAACCGGGTACCGTCGGCACTTCGGCGGCTGCCATGCGCTGGCGCGCCATGGTTTTGTCGCCCATGAGCCGCATGGCCTCCGGCGATGGCCCGATGAAAATCAGCCCGGCGGCGGCGACGCGTTCGGCGAACACTGCATTTTCGGAAAGAAAGCCGTAGCCGGGGTGGACTGCGTCCACGCCCGCGGTGGCAGCCACTTTCAGGATATTCTCCTGTACGAGATAACTCTCATTCGAGGCGGCCGGCCCGACGAGATGGGCTTCGTCGGCCAGGCGAACGTGCAGAGCAGCGCGGTCGGCTTCGGAAAAGATCGCCACACTCGCGATGCCCATTTCGCGACAGGCACGAATGATTCTGACGGCGATCTCACCGCGGTTGGCGATTAGGATTTTTGTGATTTCAGCCATTCCCGGAAAAGCTTTGCAGCGCTTGTTTTTCGTCGTCGAAGCCTTCGAGAATCTCTTCGAGGTTGGCGATCTTGATCAGGGTCTTGACCTTCTGATTGATGTGAAGCAGTTTCAGCCGGCCCATGTTGGTCTTGACATGTCGGTGACCGAAAAGCAGCGCTCCCAGACCTGAACTGTCCACGTATTCCACGCTCTGCAGATCGATGAGAATGTTGACCACGCCTTCTGCTTCGATCAGGCGCAGCAACTCGGTTTTGAATTCCGATGCGACGCCAGTGTCCAGTCTTTTTTCGGTGATTCGTACGACTTGAACGCCGTCGACCACTTCTTCATGAAGCTCCATATTTCCCCTTCTTGTGGTGCGTTGTCAAGCTAAGGCTTTGCCGAGTCAGGGCGGGGTACGGGCCGGAGAATGCTCCCCCGGCCCCATTCCCACCAGAATTACTCCAGAATGAAGGTTATTTTCATCCTGACGCGATATTCAGAGATCTTGCCGTTCTCAATCTTCGCCTTCTGCGCGACGATTTCGGCGCCGGTAATATTGCGGAGCGTCGCAGTGGCCCGGTCGATGCCGTCCTGAAAGGCGGCCTGGAATCCCTGACTCGATGATGCGGTAATTTCGGTTACACGCGCTACAGCCATGAGAACCTCCTCATTTCATTTTAGTGACTTTGTCCCGCAATCGCTGATTGCGAAACGGATTTATAACGGGATGTTCCCGTGTTTCTTTTTCGGGTTTGAGCTGACTTTGTTTTCCAGCATTTCCAGAGCCGCGATGAGCTTCGGTCGCGTCTGCTGTGGTTCAATAACCTCGTCAACATAACCGCGTTCCGCTGCGGTGTAGGGGTTGGCGAATCGTTCGCGGTAGTCCGATATCAGTTTTTCGGTTGCTTCTTCTTTGTTCGTGGCGCTTTGTATTTCCTTTCGGAAAATAATTTCCACGGCGCCCTTCGGGCCCATCACTGCAATTTCGGCGCTCGGCCAGGCGTAGTTCATGTCGCCGCGGATGTGCTTGGAGCTCATCACGTCATAAGCGCCCCCATAGGCTTTGCGGGTGATGACGGTGATCTTTGGCACCGTCGCTTCGCAATATGCGTACAGCAGTTTGGCACCGTTTGTGATGATGGCGCGCCACTCCTGGTCTGTGCCAGGCAGAAAACCGGGTACGTCTTCGAAGGTGATAAGCGGCACATTAAACGCGTCGCAGAAGCGCACAAAGCGGGCGCCCTTTTTCGAGGAATCGATATCGAGCACCCCGGCCAGCACCGAAGGCTGGTTGGCGATGATACCGACAGGTCTGCCGCTTAACCGGGCGAACCCGACGAGGATGTTTCCGGCATAGTCAGCGTGCACTTCGAGGAAATTCCCATCGTCAACAACGCGACGAATAATCTCCTTCATGTCGTAGGGCCGGTTCGGGTTTTCCGGAACGATTTCGGTCAGTTCGGAGTCCATCCGCGCCGGGTTGTCGGTGCATTCGAGGATTGGCGGGTCTTCCATGTTGTTTTGCGGTAGAAACCCGAGAAGTTTGCGAATGTGGTGCAAGCATTCGACTTCATTTTCCATGGTGAAATGCGAGACGCCACTCTTGCTGGCGTGAGTTTGCGCTCCGCCAAGCTCCTCGAAAGTCACTTCTTCATGTGTGACGGTTTTGACGACATCCGGCCCGGTGACAAACATGAAGCTGGTGTTCTTGACCATGAAGACGAAATCGGTGATCGCCGGAGAGTAAACCGCCCCGCCGGCGCACGGCCCCATAATAGCTGAAATCTGCGGCACGACACCCGAGGCCAACGTGTTGCGGAGGAAGATTTCGGCGTAAGCGCCCAGGCTTACGACCCCCTCCTGAATGCGAGCGCCGCCGGAGTCATTCAAGCCGATGACCGGCGCGCCGACTTTCATCGCCTGGTCCAGAAGCTTGCAGATTTTGGCGCCGCAAGCTTCGGAGAGGGAGCCGCCAAGTACGGTAAAGTCCTGAGAGAAGACGAAAACGAGCCGGCCATCGATGCGGCCGTAGCCGGTGACCACGCCGTCGCCGTAGTATTTCTGCTGGTCCAAACCGAAATCCTGGCAACGGTGCTGCACCAGCATGTCGAGTTCCTGAAATGAACCCTCGTCAAGCAGCAGATCGATGCGTTCGCGGGCGGTCAGTTTGCCTCGCTTGTGCTGCGCCTCGATACGCTTTTTCCCGCCGCCGAGCAGCGCCTGTTCCTTGAGTTGGCGTAAGTGTTGAAGTTTGTCGGAGGGCGCCATGTGTGTCCTTTTACTGGGGATACCTATCCTGATTTAGCCAGCAGATAGTAAGAATTCTATCATGAAAAAGCAACCGGATTTTATGGGACACGATGGTCACCCGTTGGCGTCCGCCGCCGGGATCGACGTGAGAGTTTCGCACTGAAGGCGAATAAGCGCATGAGGGAGCCAGTTTCCGCTGATCTTGCAAGACCGTGACGAGCCTCGGATTACATTCAACCGCGGTCACAAGGGTAACTTTTCGAGTTGATCTGCCACGCCGAAACCTTGCGCCTCGATGGCTTTCCTCTCGGCGCTGCCAATGTGCAGAGCCGGGTTCGTGTGGTTCAGGTGGCCATCTTGAGTTCGAAGGCGAAAATAAGCAAACGACCACCGATTGTCAAGAAGTCGCCGAGGGTATGGAGCTTTTCGGTTACGCACATGCGTGCCAAAGTGGTTATATTCCTACACGTTATGCCATTTACCAAACACCTGTCAGTGCAAGAAAAATCGTGAGCAAAGGAGGGACTCGTTGAAGCTCTTTTCCAACATCAAGGGCGACATCATGGGGGGAATTACCACGTCGGTGATCTCGCTGCCACTCGCGATCGCGTTTGGGGTTGTTGCCTTTGCCCCGCTGGGTGAGGCTTATGTGGCCCAGGGTGCGCTTACCGGTTTATACGGCGTGATAGTGGCCGGTATTCTTACCAGCCTGTTTGGAGGAACCCCGGGGCAGATATCCGTGCCCACAGCACCGATGTCCGTCATGGTTACATCGATCATCGCGACACTGCTCAAGGATCCCGATCTTGTCGCAATGGGGGAGAACCAAGTGATGGTAATCCTGCTCCTGGTATCGCTGACTATCTTTCTGGCAGGCGTGCTGCAGCTTGTCCTCGGGGCCATCGGTGGCGGCAAGTTGATCAAGTATATTCCCTATCCGGTTATTGCCGGCTTCATGAACGGCATCGCCATCATTATTTTCATCGGCCAGCTGCGGCCGCTGCTCGGCATCTCCAAGACGACGCCGTTTTCCGCCATCTTCGCGGGTGGGGCGGCGGTCCGACCGGAAACGTTGCTCGTGGGGCTGGTCACCATTGCCGCAATGCTGACCGCGCGCCGCCTGACTCGGGCGGTGCCCAGTTCGCTTGTCGGCCTGCTCTGCGGTGTTGCCACCTATTTCGCGCTCGGCGTCTCCCTCAGCCCGGGCCTGTTGCAGCTTCATGGGAACCCGCTTGTCATCGGCGTCATTCCCAGCGCCTTTCCGACGCCGGTGCAGCTTGAACGGTTTTTCAGCCTCGGCGCAATGATTCCGCTGAACAAGATCAGCCTGCTCATTCTTCCGGCGCTCACGCTCAGCGTTCTGGCCTCGATAGACACTTTGCTGACGTCGGTGGTCACCGACATGTTCACCAAAGCGAAGCACAACAGCACCAAAGAGCTTTTCGGCCAGGGCACCGGCAACATCGTCTCCGCCTGTTTTGGCGGCCTGCCGGTGGCTGGTTCTACGCTGGCGACTCTGGTCAACGTCAACGCCGGTGGAAGGACGCCCATCGCCGGCGTCGTCAACAGTCTGACGGTTTTGCTGGTGGTCATGTTTCTGGGCAGCCTGGTGCAATGGATTCCGATGTCGGTGCTGGCGGGTATCCTGCTGGTGACGTCGGTGGGGATGATCGAGACTGAGAGCATCAATCTTTCGCGCAAAAAATCGGCGCTTGGAAATTTGTTTGTCATTGTCGTGGTCACGGTCGTTACCGTTGCCGTGGACCTTATTATCGCAGTGCTGACGGGTCTGGTGATTACGGCCTTCCTGTTTATCAAGGAGCAAATCGGCAAAAACATTGTACGGCGCATGTACACCGGAGATTTGATACGGTCGAAGAAAATTCGCAGCCGTGAGGAGACGAAAATTCTGACTGAAAAGGGGCATCTGATCAAGGTGTACGAACTCAACGGGTCCCTCTTTTTTGGCACATGCGACAAGCTGCTGTCCGAGCTGGAGAAGGAGCACGACTGCTTCGCGGTCATCCTCGACTTCAAGCGGGTCCATACGATTGACCTTACAGGCGCTCAACTCCTGAAACAGATCGTCGAGCGCATTCGCGAGCAGAACAGCTATTTTCTGGTCAGTTACCTCTCTGGCGGCGACGAAGAGAAAGAACACATGCAGCATCTGATGCGCGACGTCGGGGTTGTTGAGGCCATCGGTGAGACATTTGTTTTTCCCGACACGGACCACGCTCAGGAGTGGGCTGAAAACGCACTCATAACGCAGGAGATGGAGAGTACCAGGAGGAAACAGGAACGACTCGCCCTCAAACATCTCAGCGTCTTTCAGGATCTTAGCGAAGCGCAGCTCGATGTCGTGCGCAAGCACATGCGGCCACAGCACTTTGCCGCCCACGAGGTCATCTTTCGCGAGGGGGATCCCGGGGACAGGATTTACTTCCTGCTATCCGGTTGTGTCAGCGTGCTGGCAAGCATTGCCGGCAACGGTCGCGATCGCCGGCTGGCTACGTTCGGGGAGGGCGTGTTTTTCGGCGATATGGCCATTCTCGAGGGCAAGCCGCGCTCGGCTACCGTATGCGCCGACATCGACACGGACGTCCTGTATATGACTGTGGACGATTTCGACCAGCTCGTTCAAAACAAGCCGGACCTGGCCTCGAAAATGCTTCTGGGAATGACCCGGGAACTCTCGGCCCGCCTGCGACTGACGACGATCGAAGTGCGGACGCTCGAGGAGTAGGGGGAAGGGCGCTAGCGGGCAACGCGTTGGTAGTGGCCGCTCCGGCCGCCACTTTTTTCTTCCAGGTAGATGGGGCCGATCTCCATGCTCTTATCCACGGCCTTACACATGTCGTAAATGGTCAGCGCGGCTGCCGACACCGCGGTGAGCGCTTCCATCTCCACGCCGGTCTTCCCCGCACATTTGACCCGGCTGCTGATGTCGGCGCCGTTGTCGGTGAGCCGCACATCGACGTCAACTTTTGTCAGGAGCAGCGGGTGGCAAAGCGGAATGAGCTCGTGCGTGCGTTTCGCAGCCATGATGCCGGCGATGCGGGCGACTTCCAGCGGGTCGCCTTTTTTCATGCCACCGGATTTGATCAGGGAAAGCACTTCCTGCGAAAGCGTAATGTGACCGCAGGCCTTTGCCTCGCGCACCGTCTCCGCTTTGCCTGTAACTTCAACCATGCGCACTCTGCCCTGGTCGTCATAGTGGGTGAGTTTCTTCTTCTGGCTCATCGAATGCGCGCTTTTCCCTTTCGGAGGCTTGACGGCTGCTCCCGCCGTGAATGAACGGCGGGAGTCATACGTTCGTCATCTCGTTTTCGCGCAGCTCGCGGATTACCGATTTCATCACTTCTTTGAAATCGCCGGTTTCTTTGAAAACGCGTTGTTGCCGCTTAAAACTGGGACCCATCTCGAGAATTCTCTTGATGCCCATAAGTTCGTCGTGGCTCCCGAGCCGCTTAGCGACTGGGTCAAGCGTCTCTAGCAAATCGAGAATGTCCTGCGTCAGAGGCTTCAGGTTACCATCCTCGTCCGTAATTATTTCAGCGTCGACAGACCACCGGGCTGCCCGCCACTTGTTTTCGCGGACAATCCAGTGGCGGTGCACCGGCAGGTACATGCCTTCGTCATACTGCTCGCCGAGCCAGACGACCAGCGCCTGGATCATGGCGGTCAGAGAGACTATTTCGTCAAGAGTGGGCAGGCCGTCGCACACGCGCAGCTCGATGGTGCCAAATCCGGGGTGCGGGCGCACGTCCCACCAGACCTCGCGCACGCTTTCAATCGCTTTGGCGTTGACCAGCGTGATCATGAATCGCTGGAATTCGGCCCAGTTCAGCAAGCGGTAGGGCAGCCCGGCGGTCGGCAGCGTCTCGAAGATTTTAACCCGTGTCGAGGCCAGACCGGTCTCGTTGTCATCGAAGAAGGGAGAGCTGGCGGAAAGCGCCAGCAGGTGGGGCAGAAAGGTCGTCAGCGAGTTGAAAACGGCGATGGCTTTTTCGCCGCTGGGCAGTCCGACGTGCACGTGCAGGCCGAATATCATGAGTCGCCGCGCGGGCCACTGGCAGCGGGCGGAGATCATGCAGATCGGAAGCGGGGCGGGGGGGGATAGGGGGGGCGGCGGACACAACTCCCCGTATT
>CAZTNL010000072.1:0-3833 GCA_964614885.1 uncultured Calditrichaceae bacterium
TTCTGCCGCGGCGAAAGGCGAAACCCCTCAACGCGCGTCGTCTTTTTCTTAGTCATCTAATCCTGACGTCTATCTGAGGTCGAAAATCGAACTAAAGGGAATATCCAGATCGCGTCTGGCAACACAGTTCCACCCGGCATCAGCAAACAAATCGATCCATTCCGCCACGGAGGGAATATACTGGCCCATCACTGCATGCGTCAACTCGAAACCGAGCGTAAAAATGGGCACATCCGGCGCTGCGGGCAAGTCCGATCGGTAGGTGTCGCTGAGGAGAAACCGTTTTACGTTCGGAAATACCGCCCGAATTTGCTGCAACGACTTCAGACACTCCTCGCGCGGCCACAGATCGTGCCCCATGAAGAAGCAGAAAATCAACTCGACCTCTTCGAATTCCTTGCGCGGCTTCAGATTGCCGACGTTGTCGTGCAAAACAGTGAGACGATCCGCCAGACCTGCCTCAGCCACGGCGGTCTGAGCCAGATTCACGGCGCCCTCGTTCAAATCGAGACCGAAGCCGCGCATGCCGGGACGGCTGCGGGCCAGTTTCATGAGACGCTCCCCGCTGCCGCAACCAAGATCTGCGACCACATTGCAGGGCACCTCATCCAGCATCTCAAGAAAGTGGCGGTCGACAAAGTGGGCTCCATAATCCCGGCCCGACATGGCAATGCGCCGGCCGTCGCGTTGCATCAAATCGCCTTCGCGGTTGCGGTTCTCTAACCGGGCCCCCAGGCTCTGGAGCATGGTGCCGTAGCCACCGACCAGCCAGAGGAAGTAGCCTTTGTTCCGGTCCACCTCTGAAAACAAAGCGCCGGGCGACACGGAGTCTTCATCTGCGGCCACGCGAATGATGTCGAAACAGTTGAGGACGTACAACAACGACCGTACCGAAGGCAGGTGCGCGTCGCGCGTACGGCAAAAGTCCGCGAGCGACACCGGCGTTTTGCTCGCTATTTCGTCGAAAAATCCGACTTCGAACAGCGCCGCAATCGCGGTTGCCGCCAGCGCGGAATTGAACAGCGTAGCCGCCGCCGGGGCCTCACCATCTCCGCTCCAGGCTTGTGTCAGTGGCGATACAGATCCGTTTTTCCGGTCCAAAACTTCGCTTTCTTCAGTTGCCGAAATACTCATAAACTTCCTCCTCCAAAAATACTATTCAAAATCATGTGCAAAATTTTGCCACAAGTTTTCAACAAAGATAGAGTCCTGCGTTGTTTGCGCCGGGCTCAACCCAGACGGTGTTACTCCCATGTCTTGACAATTTCATCCAACACCGCCAGGAAATGCTCAAGAACCGGCATGGGCGGAACGGTGATTCTGACATGGTTCCCGGTCAGGTCGCCGGGGAAATGGCGAACCGCAATGTAGCGTTTCATCAATTGCTCCTGAAGGGCCTTGGCCGGGCATTCAGGATGGGCGGCGAGCACGAAATTCCCCCCCGGCGTCTGCACGACGAAACCCAATTGCCGCAACCGCTCGACCAACGCCTTCCGGCAGACGAGCACTTGCTCGCGCAGCTGCTCGAACGCACCCCGTCGACGCAGCGCTTCGATGGCCATGACCTGAGCGAAGCCATTGACGTTGAATGCGTCTTTCCGGGCGAGCAACTCCTCAACAAGCGCCGCATCTGCCACGCAGTAGCCGATGCGCAGACCGGCCAGTCCGTAAAACTTTGAAAAGGAGCGCACGACCACACGATTGCTTTCGATTTTTGCCGGAACGTCATCGCCGGCAAACTCGCCGTAGGCATTGTCCCAAATCAAAAAGGTCCCGGGCCGGGCCGCGATCGCGGCAAGATCCTCATCTCTGGCCCGTTTGCTGGTGATCGCATTCGGCGAATCGACGACCACGAGCCCGGAAGTGCCAGCGGCAGCGATGTGACCGGAATTGAACGTGTCCCCAGCCAGCCGCTTCAACCGGAAGCCAAAGCGCTCCGCCAGGAGCAAATAGATCTTGAAACATGCGTCCAGAACGTGAACCGTATCGTATGACTGCCGCAGTAAGTGAAACAGGTCAGCCAGCACCTCATCCGAGCCGTTGCCGACAAAAATGTTTTCCGGGCCCACGCCGTACAGCTCGGCCAGGGCGATTCGCAGTGTGTCACTGGCCGGTCCCGGATAGGTCGCGATCTCTGCTTGCTCGACGAGTTTTCTCGCGGCCTCCACCGTCCATTCAGGACCGACGAAGAGATTCTCGTTGCGGTGCAGAGATACCCAGCCATCACCGTGAACTTCGGTGCCCGGGTCGTATTTTGCAACTGTCTTGCTCATGATTTTCCTTTCAACTGCCGCCGCCGCTCGTATCGCCTCATCCGGCTACTGTCCGTCGTTTAATCTGGCCGAGCTTTCTGTGCACCGAATCTTTCACCACTTCCTGCCGGCACGCCCGCCACTTTGCATCTGCCTCAGTCAGGCGCCCCGAGAAATCGCCCAGCTTCATGTCCGGTGTTGCGACAGCAAATCCCAATGTTTTGATACACAAATCTATCCAATGGCGAATGGTGTCCTTGTCGAACAAATCCTTGCTATATTCGAACGTCCCGGTCATCGCCTCTGGCTGGTCCCAAATGAACACGGCGATATCAAACCGGGCGACGCCACCTTCAACATCCATCGGCGTAACCTGGAGATCCGGCAAATTCAACTCCTCTGAGACCGTCGACGACAGCCCGTAGCCGTAAAGCGCCGGGTTCTTGTCCGGCGTCAGAAAGTCGAACACAACCTGGTACAGCGGATTCTTACCGAGGTCCCGCTCAGGCTGCAGTTCGTTCACCAGCTTGGCGAGCGGCAGTTCCTGATGGGCCGATAGACCCAGAACGCGTTCCCGGACGCGACCGAGCAGCTCTCTGAATGAGGCATCGCCTGCCAGGACACATCGCAGCGGCAAGGTGTTGACGAAAAGCCCGATAAGCTTTTCCAGCTCAGCCACATTGCGGTTGGCAAATGTGGTCCCGATGACAATATCGTCCTGCCCGGACAGATGATAGAGCAATACCTCAAACGCGGCCAGAACGACCATGTACGGGGTGCACCCATTCTGCCGCGCCAGGCGCCGGACGTGGTCGCTCAGTACCGGCGAAAAGGATACAGCCTCATGGCTGCCCCGGTACGTGTGCCGTTCAGGGCGCGGCCTGTCCGATGGAAGGTTGAGGACAGTGGCCCCGGCCAGTTGTTGCCGCCAAAAAGCCAATTCCGCTTCGAGCGCTCTGCCTTGCCAACGAGACCTTTGCCAAAGCGCGAAATCGGAAAACTGAACTTCCGGCTCCGACAGCGGACATGCGTCACCGGCGAGACAGGCGCGGTAGAGTGCTGCCAACTCGCGGGTAAAAACGCCCATCGACCAGCCGTCGGCGATAATGTGATGAAAATTCACGCACAAAACATGGTCCACGGAACCGAGGCGAAGCAGCGATACGCGGAACAGGCGGCCTTCAGACAGGTCGAATGCCGTCGTAGCAGCCTCGGTGGCGAGGCGCAGTGCCTCCCGCTCAGGCGAAGGCATCGATGTGAGGTCCGTGACCGGTATGGACAGCGGCTGCGCGTCGAGAATCTCCTGATAGGGCTTGCCATCCGGGTACATAGCAAATCGTGTACGCAACACCTCATGCCGTCTCACGATCTCGCCGAGACTTTGCTCCAGTGCCGCTAAATCAAGCTTTCCTCGCAACCTGACCGTGCCCGGGATGCTGTGATTTGCCGTGCCGGGTTCCAACTGTTCGATAAACCAAAGCCCCTCCTGGTTCAAAGCCAGCGGCGCTTGCCGGGCGCCCTGCCGCTTCAGCAGCACCTGAAGCGCGCCGTCCTCATTGCTGGTCAGCCCTCGCTGCTTCA
>CAZTNL010000072.1:3933-8989 GCA_964614885.1 uncultured Calditrichaceae bacterium
TTCAGCAGCACCTGAAGCGCGCCGTCCTCATTGCTGGTCAGCCCTCGCTGCTTCAACAGGGCCGAAAGCAATTTCCGGCGTTCGGCCGATACGGTGGAGTCTGAAAATCCGGTCATGCGCACAAATTCAGTTGTTGCAATACAGTTTTCACAGTGAAACCAATAACGGGCATGCACACCATTAGTAAATCACCAGTTCCGGGAAATCGAATTCACGACCGCGCACACGGCGCAACAGAGCGTTTGATGCGTGAGCATTAGCCGCGAGCGCCTTTTCCACCGCTGTCAGCGCCCGCACGGACAAGGGCAGACGTTTCAGGGGTTTTTCACACAATTGATAGCCGAGGGCCTGCATGAGATCCCCGGCCACGTACTCGATGAGCCGGATGTCCGCCGCACTGAGTTCCTCGCGCCACGCTTCGGCCAGCCCCTTGCGAAAAAAGCCGTCCGGCATCCGGGATTTCTCTCTCACCTTATCGATACGGCACGCCTCGAAGGCGTGTGCGCAGAGCTTGTCGTCCGCGGGCAAGTCGAGCCATTGGAAGATGTCCGACAGCGCCTCAGGCCCATGGCTGTGCAGAGCCTCGTACTGAACTTCAAAATAGTGGTTGCCAGACTGCTGTATTGTCCTTCCCTGCTGCACCGCAGATCTCCAAAAACGGGCCCCGTCCAGCGGTTTTCTTGGAAATTCCCAGCGGTCTGTCCAGGTTGTCGCTGCGCTGCGCATCGAGCTGAACACGGCGCGCGGGTCGCGGACAACGTGTAAAAAGTATGCTTCCGGAAAAATATTCAGAATTGATTTCGAGATTCTAACGTTTTCAGGGGTCTTATCGACTACTACTGAAACCCCACCTGCGCGTTCCGATACTTTGTCAAAAACGCCTACGGCAAAGTTGCGGCATAGCGCATAAAAATCTTCTTCCTGCATAATCGGCACAGGCCGCTGTTTGGGATTTTCTTTAAGTTCCCACCACTTCTCCAACGCTCGTAAGTAGTGAAAAAACTTCGAATGTTGAAATGCGGTTATTGAGGAATGCGACGCGAGCAGCAGGGTCATCCACGTGGTGCCACTTCTTGGACAACCTATCACAAAAACCCGTTTAAGCTCATCTCCTGAAGTCTTGGCGTTTACCATCTTTTCCTTTTCATTTATCATACACACTCAACCAAAATGTTGAGCAAAAAGCGACACGAGATTCGCAGCGCCCTGGTCCAGGCAGATTTCCTGTTGAGGGCAGTCGCGACGGCCCGTTGAAACCCGGTTCTGGTCTGAAGCAACTCGCTATCTACGCAGCATTGGGTATTACCCGTAAAACGCCCCACAAGGCGAAGTTTGTTCATTCGACGCTACCTGACAGATCTCGTGTCTGGGCTTTTACATCCAATGCCGGGTGAGCTTTGAGCCTTCTATAAACAAGAAATACCATGTCCTGTCCCCAGGGTTCTCCGAGTTTCGGGGTCGGATACTTCCCTGCCAATCGATAGTTGCGAGCAAATTCCGGATGGTTCATGATGGCAGCCACGGCAGGCAAAGTCATTCGAATGCTGCCGTCCGAATTCACGAGAACCCACAATGCAACCCAGTCAGGCGTCCGCGACAGTACATAATCAGCGTCACCGTTGTCCCAGTGTAATAGATTCTGGGTTTGGTGAGCGATATGCTTGTCATTCAGTCCCCAAATATCTACATAGTTGAGATTCATCGTCTCGTAAGGAACGATGCCAGCTTCCTGGATGGCCACAAGATCGCCGTCATTCGCGTTCCCGCGCAGATAGTCTGCAACTTTGTATTGCGGTCTATCTCTCTGTTCATCTAATCCGGCAAAGTATCTTTGTTTAAGCCAAGGCGTCCGGGCGATATTCGCTCGCGCAGAATTGACGTAACTTGTCGGCAACAGAAATATGAAAAATAACCCGAAAATGAACTTGCGACTTTTCATACCATCCAATAGCTCCCATGACCATGCAATGGCTTCTTGGATGAGGAGAGCTAAAATAGGCAGAGCCGGAACGAGGAATCTGAATCCCGGCATCCAATCCCCTCCGGAGTAAACTGAAAATGCTGCCAGCGCGCCGAAGCACAGCAGAAGAAGAAAGAGAACATTGGTTCTTTTCACAAAAACGATGGCAATAGCGAAGATTGCAATTACCAGAAACAAGCTGCCATGGGACACAAAGAATGCGCCCAAATACCTAAGACCATCCAGGAGTCGGTCAGCGCCGCCACTTATCTTGACATAGTATGTATTCGGAACAAAGTCGCCGTAGTAAAAATATCGCCACGTGAGATAGCCACCGTAAAACAGCGAGTACAGCGGCAGCCACGAGAATGGCGACCATCGATGTGCTCTCGCCTGAGCGCTTTCAACCAGCGCGACAATAACAGCGATGCAGGCAAACATCGGCCCCTCCGGACGGGTCACCGACAGCAGAAACAGGACAATAGAAAGCAAAATGTGCCGAGCCATACCGGAGGAACTCGTCAAAACAAGACACAGGAGTAGTACTAAGAAAGCAAACAAAGTGGTTTCAAGACCGCCGACAGACCATAGCGTAAAATGGGCACTGGTTGCCAAAAGCAAAGGCGCTATGAAGTGGACAAGTCTCAGTTCATGCTGGAAATGTTTTCTCGATAAAAGATAGGTCAAAACAAGGGCAGCCAGGCCAAAAAAGATGGATAGAATCTTCGACACATAGTACAAATCAAGACCGAACCGCGCAAACGGCACTAAAAGAACCAAGAATAAAAAGTTGGAATAGCCCTCCACATATTCGTTCTGGTTCCAGACGATACCGTGGCCACTTGCCCAGTTTGCCGCGTAACGAAACGTAATGAACGGGTCATCTAACATGAAAGGAAAGACGGTCAGACATAAGAACAAAAAGATGCAACTCACCACAGTAAGCAGCACAAGTTCTCCTCTGGAAATGGCGGCCATCTCTATTACCCTTAGTTGGCTAACGCCACATTTTGTTCAATGAAGTCCGTGACTCTTTTTGCCATATAGGCAATTCCAACATTGGTGAAGTGAATCCCATCTTTCAGAAACAGCGCCTGAAGGTTCTCAGGCGGGATAGTCATAAATTCTGTCTCCAAGTCCAGCAGAAGGGCGTTATCTCCTGACGAAACACGACGGACGATCTGATTGTAGCTTTTATGCAAATCGATAGCTGACTGCTTATCGCGTACGAAGCCCTTTTCAACAAGATAATCCGGAACTCCAAGGGTATAATGAGAAGTTGGAGCTGTTATATACACGACTGGTACCTTTTGCTTTTCAAATATCAAACCAATTCGGTGAAGGTTGTCGCGGTACTGTTCCGGGGGTACTCGCTCTGAACCGGTGGGCGCACTATAATCCCCAAATGAATCCCTGAGCATGTGAAAAGCTTGCAAGATGAGGCTGTGATGATACGCGAACCCTGTAATCTTGTTCAACACTGAGTGAGAAACCACTACCTTTTTGTCGGAATCAGTTGTGCCAAAGGCCTGCCAATGGTCATTCCAGCCGAAAAAGACAACCGCAAGATCCGGCTCAAATTTCGCGCCATACATTTCTGCCACCACAGTGCCTTGGTACGAACTATATCCAACCACCGATAGATTTACGGCCTCAATTCTGCGATCCCCATCGATGTGAATCGCATTGAGGAACTGTTGGACGAAACCCGGATACCCTTGCTGCGTCACGGAATCTCCCAGAAACAAAATCCGAAACACGCCCTTTGGCTTCGGAGTGGCGACTTCCGGCCCAATGAATCCCAGCGAGTTAACGTTTGAATAGGATGATTTCAGTTTCCAGAAGAGCTTTTCATCAGGCTCGAAATACATGTAGTTGCTGGTTCGCGGGTATCGAAACTCTGCCCTTGATTCGTAACTGAAATCTACCGCGCGAAGACCCAGCTCCGGAACAACAAGAACGAGGTTCAGCATCGCCAGGCTTATGAACCATTCGTAAGGCTTGTTGTTGCGCTGAAGCGTCGCCATCAAAGACCGCGACGCAACAGTGATGAGACCAAATCCAAGCAAGACGACTGCCAATCTACTCTCTCTAATCATCAGGATGAGTATCAGGCCCATTGAGCACAGGAATGAGCCCGTTACGAGTGCTCGCGCATACGCCAATTTGCGGTTTTTCATATTCTACTCACACCTCCGCTCATGACTCCTCGGAGAAGTTTTTGAAGCCCGTTCGAACCAATATGGGCCAGTAGCCCCGTTCGTCTACATGAAGAATGCAGACCCGGTAGCCGTTGGCATCGCTTGCCAAAGACAAATAGAAGCCATAGTTGTATATGCTGCGCGCTCGATTTATTGATTCCACCGGCGTGTGAGCAACGGAAAGCTCTGCTAACTCTCGCGACTTGAACAATCTGGCGCATGGAATAATGACATCCGGTCGTCGGCTGGCCAGGTACTCGGTAGTGATCCAACGCCCAAATACAGACCGCGGGAAATCGCGGCGGACAATATCCCTGTCCGTCAGGCCAAATGTATCAATTACAGGCTGTCGCAGGTAAAACGGCAGAATCCCACCCCATTCAATCGCAACGAGTGCGTCCGGGGACAAGGCACGACTCAAATGCTTTCCCAGAATTTGCGCTTCGTGAGAATCGAACCATGGGGCAGAAAAAGCTTGGAAACGCCGATTCCGATAAAGTGGCACCAGATGTAGCCCAATCAATAGCGCCAAAACCACAGCCGACAACTGCCGACGTACTCGACTTTCATGAATCGAAGGTCGCGCCAACTCATAGACACTGACAACGCCTTCCTGCATCAGCAAAAAAAGCAGAGGCAGCACCGGCAACAAGAACCTGTAGTGAGGCATCCAATCCCCACCAACGGCGACAACATAGGCAACGTGGAGCACCAAGACCACTGCGATGAGCCGCATAGTCCGGGTAGCTTTTCCAACGACAAATGGCAACGTCGCCAGGACGATGGCGAGCTGGCCACCTCCAACGACAAAATTCAAAACGTATCTAATACCGTCAGCTATTTGTCCCAGTGAAAAGCCGACTTTTGCATAAAACGTATTCGGAAGCAGTGTCGG